>JAHEXN010000141.1 GCA_023252095.1 Actinomycetes bacterium
ATCGAGAACGAGGGCGGCGTGTCCCAGACCTTGAGCGTGTTCCCGTCCGGTGGGTCCTGGTACGCCGTCAGCAAGCGCGACGAGTTCCTCGGCAGCGACCTCGTGATCTGGAAGGCCCCCGGCCCGACCGGACCCTTCACCGCGGCCGATCCCGTCGCCGAGATCCCGTCCGACCTCGAGGCGGGCACGCTGCGCTACATGCCGCTCGCCCACCCCGACCTCCTGCCCGAGCCCGGCACGATCGTGGTGTCGTACAGCCGCAACGACACCGACCTCGCCGCGGTCGGCCAGAACCCGTTCCTCTACCGGCCGACGTTCCTGCGCGTCCCGCTGCCGTAGGCCCCCGACCGACCCGATCCGCCGAGAGGGCGACTCCATGCCGCATGGCTACCTGCTGAAGGACTCGGTCCCGACCGAGGCCGACTACCTCCACCTCCGATCCGCCTCGGGACTGTCGCCCCGCACCGCGGAACAGGCGGCACGCGCGCTGCCGGGCAGCTGGGCCGCGTGCCACGTCGTGCCCACGGCGGACGGAACGTCCGTCGCGATGGGACGCGTCATCGGCGACGGAGGGTGCTGCTTCCACGTCGTCGACATGGCGGTCCTGCCCGAGCACCAGCGGCAGGGACTCGGCGACCTCGTGCTGACCCACCTCCTGGACGTCGTCCGCCGCGAGGCGGCGCCGGGCGCGAACGTGACGCTCATGGCCGATCCTCCGGGGCGCCGGCTGTACGGCCGTCACGGATTCGTCGACAGCGCGCCCGCGTCGGTGGGCATGACGCTGACGCTCGGTCCCTCGACGTCACCGGCCCAGCCTGATCACTCGCCCGGGTAGACCAGGCCGATCTGCCGACGGACCTCGTCGAGCGTCTCCATGATCGCGACGCTCTCGCGTGGCGGCAGCACGTCGGCGGATGAGGTGCCCTCCCGCACGAGTCGCTCGAGCTCGAGGGCCTGGAGCTGCATGCCGCGGCCCGGCACCGTGCCGTCGAAGGTCTCGACGACGCGGCCGTCAGGCGCCACCACCCGGAGGGTCGTCGGTCGATACCAGGTTGGGTCGATCTCGACGCGGCCCTCGGTGCCGAGCACGACGGCGTCGTTGCGCCCGGCCACGTCGAGCGCCGAGTGGGTCACGGCCTGCCGACCGTCGCTGTACGTCAGGACGACCGATGTCTGGGCGTCGACGCCCGTCGGTGTGGGCGCGGACTGCGCCGTGATGGTCTCGGGCGCCCCGAACACGTCCCACGCGAACGACACGGGGTAGATGCCGAGGTCCAGCAGCGCGCCACCGCCGAGCGCCGGGTCCTGGAGGCGGTGGCCCGGGTCGGCCGGGAGGCGCTGGCTGTGGTCGGCCGTCAGGGCCCGCACGTCGCCGAGCACGCCGGACGCGATCAGGTCGCGCAGGCGCACCATGTGCGGCAGGAAGCGGGTCCACATCGCCTCGAGCACGACCAGTCCCCGGGCGTCGGCCTCGGCCACGACCGTGCGGGCCTGCGCGGCGTTGAGCGTGAAGGGCTTCTCGACGAGGACGTGCTTGCCGGCCCGCAGTGCCAGCAGCGCGTGCTCGGCGTGGAACGGGTGCGGGGTGCCGACGTAGACGACGTCAACGCCCGGGTCCTCGACCAGCTCCGCGTAGCTGCCGTGCGCCCGCGCGGCGGCGAAGTCGGACGCGAACTCGTCGGCCGTCGCCTGCCGCCGGGAGCCGACGGCACCCAGCTCGAGACCCGCGACGCGGAGGTCGGCGGCGAACTTCCGCGAGATCCCGCCCGGCCCCAGGATCCCCCACCGCAGTCGATCGCTCATGGCCCCATCATGGCGCCCCGACGCTGGCGACAGGGGTCGACCGTGCTCAGGAGCCGTGCTGGCGCACCAGGCTCGCGGTGATCCTGGCGCCTTGCTGGGCGGCCACCGCGTCGAGCTCCGGCTGTGAGTAGTCGAGGTGCGGACCGAGCGTCGCGCCGGGACGGAACGCGCACATCGCGTCGCCCTGGTGGCACAGCGACGTCGTCCGGGGCGCGGCCCAGGTCGGGATCTGGCGACCGAACCCGGGATGGAAGTCCGCCCAGATGCCCGACACGTCGCTCACACCCGTCGTGGCGGGGGTGTCGGCCGTCTGCCACAGGGTGTCGGACCCGCCGACGGCACGCGTCGGGTCGGCGATCAGCACGACACCCGCGATCCGGGCCCGGGTCGCGGCACTCGTGATCAGGTATAGCGCCTGGTGGATCACCATCGCCCCCTGGGAGGACCCCATCAGGACGAAGTTCGACGAGGGGCATCGTGCGAGCTCGGACGTGATCAGCTGACGCAGCTTGTCGACCCCGTCGTACACGCTGCTGAGGTAGGCCGGGTGGGTCACGGCCGGGCTGTAGAGGGGGGTGTCGAGCGCTTGGTACTGCAGGGCCACGACCTTGAAGGTCGTCGCCGGGCGGGCCGTCGCGATCTGCACGTAGGTCGACACGGCGAGGTTGGCGTTGACGCCCCCGAACCCGCTGTCGTCCGCCGCGAACGTCGGGCGGGCGGCGCCCGCCTCGGTCTGCGGCGCCTCGCCCGATCCCCGCACGCCGACCAGGACGACGTCGCGGCACTCGGCCATGGCTGGAGCTGGCTGCGCTGCGGCAACGCGCGGCCGTGCCGGTGCCACGTAGCCCGTCCACGGGAACACCGAGACCGTCAGTCCCTGGATCGCAACCCCCGCCCCGTAGGGGGCTGGTCCGGAGGGAGAGCCCCAGTCGACGTTCCGGGCGTCGAAGGCGTGGTCGGCGGAGACCCCGGCCCGGCAGTCGCGGACCGACCCGGAGAACGTCCCGCGCACTGGGCCGAAGGCCACGACGCACATCGTCGAGCGCGACACCGCCGTGCTCGTGAGGCTCACGAGCGGCGACCCCACCTCGGACCCGGTGGACGTGATGGCGGTGTTGGCGTTCGCCACGCGGCCATAGGCCATCGTCAGCGACCCCGTCGCACTGACGCTCACCCCCTCGAAGTCCCCCGCGGCCGCCGAGGTCGACCCGCCGTCGCCGTTGGTGTCGCCCGCCACGGTGTCGTCCCTGACCGACGTCAGCACGACGGGTGAGGCCGCAGTTCCGTCGGCCCGGACCGTTCCGTCGACGAGGAGGCGGCGGCCCGCGGCGAACTTCACCACGGTCCCTGGCAGGAGGGTGAGGGTCGACCCCGCCGCGACCGTGACGTCCCCGGTGACGCGGTGGACCGCTGCGGTGCTCGGGCCCCACACGACGTCACCCGTGATGACGCCGGCGACGTCGCGCACCGGCGGTGCCGTGGAACCGGCGCCCTCGAGTCGGTACAGCATCGCCGCGACCTGCGAGCGCGGCACCTTCGCGGCGGGCGAGAACAGACGCGTCCCGTCCGCGGCGACCGTGCCGGTCCAGATGCCCCGGTCGGCGACCCAGGCGATCTGCGGGTACTGCGAGAGCGTCGTCGGCACGTCCGCGAACGGGGACGTGGCCGGCGGCTTGAACGTGGGCTTGCCAGCGACCCGGTGAAGGATCACCGCGAGGTCGCGCTGCAGGAGCGCGCTCGTGGGGGAGTAGCGGCGCACCCCGTTCGAGACCGTGCCCAGCGCGAAGCCGCGCTCGAACATCCACGCGATCTGGCGGTACTGCCGGTGCGTGGTCGGCACGTCGGAGAACGGTGACTGCGCGGGGGCCGCGTACGTCGGCGTGCCGCGGAGCCGGAACAGCGTCTCGGCGACGTCCGCGCGCGTCATCGTCGTGCTCGGCTCGAAGCGGAGCGTCCCGTCGGCGTTGGGGTAGCCGGGGATGACGCCCCGTTCTGCCGCCCACGTGATCTCGGCGTGCTGGGGGTGCGTCGTCGGCACGTCCGTGAACACCGGCGACGCGGCGACCGACGGCGACGGCACCAGCAGCTGGAGCGGGAGCATCGCGGCCAGGGCCAGGGCGACGACACGGCGCAACATCGAGCTCCTCACGCAGGGCGGACGCCGCCGAGCGTAGTGATCTCCGTGCCGCGAATCTCGAGAATGCCGACAGTTGTCCAGGTTTTCACCCGCACCGATCGTTCAGGCCGCGACTCCACGGTCCAGCGCAGCGAGCACGAGCGTCGCACCGCGCACGGGCTCCGGGCAGCACGGACGAGGGGTCGACCGAGTCAGAGCCGGCACGCGCGGACGAAGTCGGCCTCGACCTGGCCACCCACGACGAAGTGGCGCGTGCCCGCGACCTGCAGGCCGTGCTTGGCGTAGAAGGCGTTGGCGCGGGCGTTGAGCTGGTTGACCCCGAGCCACAGCGTCACGGCCGACGCCCGTCGAGCCTCGTCCTCGACCGCGGCGAGCAGCGCGCGAGCCAGGCCCGCCCCGTGGCCGTCAGGGTGCACGTACAGCTTGCTGAGCTCGCACCACGGCCCCTCGGGCACGACCGCGAGGACCTCGGGGTTCTCGGGCGGCCCGAGCTTGGTCAGCGCGTACCCCAGCAGTCGCCCACCACGCTCGGCCACCAGCACGGAGTGGTCGGGATTCGCGAGGTGAGCCGTGAACGCGGCGACGCTGAGGTGCTCCGCGACGAAGTCACGGATCGCCACGTCGGGCAGGTGCGGCGGGCACGCCAAGGGGAACGTCGCGGCGGCGAGCT
Organism: Actinomycetes bacterium; assembly: GCA_023252095.1. Classification (GTDB taxonomy): domain Bacteria; phylum Actinomycetota; class Actinomycetes; order Propionibacteriales; family Nocardioidaceae; genus Aeromicrobium. The sequence goes on from JAHEXN010000141.1 coordinate 4,611, forward strand.
CGTGGAGCGCGTCGACCTCCGGCTCCCGCGCCGGACGGACGTCGATCTCCATCCGGCCAGCCTAGGACGCGGCAGCCCCGGCGGGACGTCGGCCGCTCACCCGTCGAGGGCCGTGATCCGCCGGACCGCCCGCCGGGCGATCGACCACCGGTGCACCTCGGACGGACCGTCGTAGACCCGGAACGGCCGGACCTCACGCGAGATCCAGGCGATCGGGAGGTCGTCGCTGACGCCCGCGCCACCACACAGCTGCATCGAGCGGTCCACGACCCGATCGATCGCCTCGGCGGCGAAGGTCTTGGCGATCGACGTCTCGCTCGACGCGCGCTCGCCCGCGTCGAGCAAACGGCACGCCTGCATCAGCAGCGCACGCGAGGCGTCGAGATCGATCTCGTTGTCGGCGATGAGCTGCTGCGCCATGCCGAGCTCGCTCAGCTTCGTGCCAAACGCCTCCCGTCCTGCCGCGTACCGGACGGCGACCTCCTGGGCCCGGCGAGCGGCACCGAGCCAGCGCATGACGTGCGTCATCCGCGCAGGCCCCAGGCGCACCTGCGCATACCGGAAGCCTTCGTCGACCTCCCCCAGCACACCGGCGTCGGGCACGAACACGTCGCGGAACGTCATCTCGCAGTGGCCGCCTACCATCGAGCGGTCCATCGTCGGGACGTGGCGACCGACCTCGACCCCGGGGGCGTCGGCCGGCGTCAGGAACATCGTGGCGCCGCCCTGCGTGCGCGCCATGACGATGAAGAAGCCGGCTCCGTCGGCGCCCGTGATGAACTTCTTCTCGCCGTCGACGATCCAGCCGCCGTCGACCTGGCGTGCGGTCGTCCGCAGGGCCGAGGGGTCGGATCCCGCGCCGGGCGCAGGCTCGGTCATGGCGAAGCCGGACCGCACCTCCCCGCGTGCGAGCGGCTCGAGGAAGCGCAGCTTCTGGTCAGGCGTCGCGACATGGGCGAGCAGGTGCACATTGCCCTCGTCGGGCGCACCGAGGTGCATCGCGACCGGGCCGAAGACCGAGTACCCGGCCTCCTCGAACACCGGGGCGCGGTCGACCATGCCGAGCCCGTGACCACCCAGCTCGACCGGGACGTGCGGCGCGAAGACCCCCGCCTCCCGCGCGAGGCGCTGCATCCGGATCCGCGCCTCGTCACCCCCGGCCGCCGTGATGTCGCCCCGGAACTCCTCCTCGAGCGGGATCACGTGCTCGGCGATGAACTCCCTCGTCCGGCCCACGAGATCGGTCGTCATGATCGAGCTCCGAGGGTGCTCGGGCGGTATCGAAGTGAGTTCATTTCAGTTACTGTAGATGTGGTTCCCTCACGGAACAACATCGACTCGATGACGGAGGTCCGTCCCATGCGCTTCTCGCACCGCACCGTGCTCGTCACAGGATCGACAGGAGGCCTCGGCGACGAGATCTGCCGGCGCCTGGCCTCCGAGGGCGCCCGCCTGATCGTGACCGACGTCGCCGCCGCACCGTGTCGCGACCTGGTCGCCGAGCTCGACGGCGAGGGCCACGTCGCCCTCGCGCTGGACGTCGCCGACGAGGACGCCTGGACCGCTGTCGCGGCCGAGGTCGGAGCCGTCCACGCACTGGTCAACAACGCCGGGATCGGCAGCATCGAGACCGTCGAGACCGAGCGGGTCGAGCACTGGAACCGTGTCATGGACATCGACGTGACCGGCGTGTGGCTCGGCATGAAGCACGTGGGCCCGCTCATCGAGCGGGCCGGCGGCGGGTCGATCGTCAACGTCAGCTCGATCCTCGGCACGGTCGGCGGATTCGGGAACAGCGCGGCGTACCACGCGGCCAAGGGCGCCGTCCGCACCCTGACGAAGAACGCGGCCCTGCACTGGGCCACGCGGGGGGTCCGGGTCAACTCAGTCCACCCCGGATTCATCGGCACCCGCCAGCTGCTCGAGCGGTACGAGGGCTCCGAGCGCCATCAGGACATGCTGGCGGGCACGCCGGTGGGGCGGCTCGGCACGCCCGGCGAGATCGCCGCGGTCGTGGCCTTCATGGCCAGCGAGGAGTCGAGCTTCATGACGGGCTCCGAGGTCTACGCCGACGGCGGCTACACCGCCCGCTGACCTCAGGCCGTCGGGCGCGGGGCCAGCGCGAACGCGCGGTCCATCGTGACCTGGTACCGCACGATCAGGCCGTCCTGCACGGTCGCGGCCGCCAGGAAGTAGCCGGGCACGCTGTCGTCCTCGTTGACCACGGCGCCCGCGACGAACTCGACGTCCCGGTCGACCTGCGCCCGGGCCACCTCGTGGCGCCGCGACACGGCACCCCGCCCCGCGAGGTAGTCGACGAACGCCTGCTTGCCGTGACCCTCCGTCGTGGACCCGAAGATCGTGATCGACAGGGCGGCATCGGGATGCACGAGCGCCAGGGCACCGGCGTCGTCGCCCGCGTCGACGCAGGAGTAGTACCGGAGCAGGACCGCATCAGAGTTCACCCAACTGAGTTTAGTTCAGGCATGCTCAGCGGTCCAGGTCCCGCCCCGATCCGGACGAGCGTCTTGCCCGTCGTGCGGCCCGCCAGCATGTCGGCGAGGGCCGTGGGCGCGGACTCCAGGCCGTCGAACACGGTCTCGCGCGACTCGAGCAGCCCCGCCGCCAACCACCCGCCGAGCCGCGCCTGCATCTCTTCCAGGAGCGCCACGTGGGCACTGCCGCGGAAGCCGCGGAGCGTGAGGTTCTTCGACGTGGCCAGGAACAGGTTGCGCGGGCCCGTGGGCTCTCCCTCGTAGTCGGAGACCGACCCGCACAGCGCCAGGCGCGCGAACGGCTTCGCCACCTCGAGGGCGGCCTCGAGGTGGTCACCCCCGACGCCGTCGAAGTAGAGGTCGATGCCGTCGGGTGCGGCCGCGCGCAGCGACTCCACGACCGGGGCGGCCCGCCAGCTGAACGCGGCGTCGACCCCGAGGTCGTCGAGGAGCCAGGCCACCTTCTGGTCCGTGCCGGCGCTCGCCACGACGCGATGTCCGAGCAGCCGGGCGACCTGGCAGACGAGCGACCCGACGGCCCCGGCCGCGGCCGAGACCCAGATCGTCTCGCCGCCCCGCAGGCCGTCGACGACGTGCAGGCCGGCGTACGCGGTCAGACCCATCGGGCCGAGAGGACCGAGGTAGGTCTGCGGGGAGACGACCGAGACGTCGAGCGCACGGAGCCGGGCGATGCCGTTCATCGCCTCCTCGGCGACGTCGACCACGGCGTGCGTCCGCCAGCCCTGCGCGTGCCAGACCGTCGTGCCGACCGGGAACGCCGGGTCGGTCGTCTGCTCGACGACCCCGATCGTGAAGACGCCGTCCATCGGGACCCCCACCGGGAAGGCGGCGAAGTAGCCCGACGGGGCGTCCGGGCGGAGCCGAAGCCGCAGACCCGGGTCGACCGACGTCCAGGTGTTGCGCACCAGGACCTGCCCGGGCCGCGGCTCCGGCAGCTCGACCGTCGCCAGCTCGAAGCACTCCGGGCGGACGTGGGGATCGGGGTAGTGGCGCACCTGCCACGCGAGACTCTGGACCATCAGACCGTGAACCTTCCACCATTGCTGAGCAGGACGGCGCCGATCACGTTCGAGGCACCGGGCGACGCGAGGTACAGGATGTTGTCGGCGAGCTCCTCGGGCGAGGCGTACCCGACGGCGCCGGACGCGGCCATCGCCTGACGCACCGAAACCGGCGTGCGACCCGCCATCGGGGTGTCGACGGGGCCCGGAGCCACGACGTTGACCCGGACCCCGTGCGGCGCCAGCTCCTTCGCGGCCGCCTGGGCGAGGGCGTGGACGCCAGCCTTCGACGCGGCGTAGTGCGGATAGCCCACGAGGGTGTCGAACGCGGCCGACGACCCGATCAGCACGATGCTGCC
>JAHEXN010000142.1 GCA_023252095.1 Actinomycetes bacterium
TGACAACCCTCACGCACCAGGAGCACGACCCGCGCCGACGTGAGCACCTCGCGCGACGAAGCACCGGAGGACGGGACCGACGTCATCGCAGGCCCAGGTCCGACCCACGCGCCAGAGCCCGGAGGCGGCCCTTGGCGACCTTGCCCGTGGGCGAGTACGGCAGCCCCTGCACGATCTCGACCGTCGTGGGCTGCTTGAACCGCGCCAGGCGCGTGCGGCACGCGGCCTCGACGGCGGCGCGCACCTCAGCATCGTCGGTGCCCGGCAGGGGCACGACGAAGGCCAGGACCTGCTCACCCGTCTCCTCGTGCGGCAGACCCACGACCGCGACCTGGTCGACGCCGGGAGCCTCGGCGATGACGTCCTCGACCTCGCGGGGGTACACGTTGAAGCCGGACACGATGACGAGCTCGCGCAGGCGGTCGACGAGCGTCAGGTCGCCGTCGTCGTCGAGCAGGCCCACGTCGCCCGTGGGGTACCAGCCGTCGGCGTCCGGGCCGTCGCTGCCGTCGGGCCAGTAGCCCGTGAGCAGGTTGTCGCCGCGCACCCAGATCTCGGCCGGGTCGCCCGGGGAGGCCTCGCGTCCGTCGACGGTCTCGACGATGCGGACCTCGATGCCCGGGAGCACGGCGCCGACCGAGTGCGGCTTGGGTCCGCCGTCGGCGTCGCGTCGCGCGCCAATCGTGACGGCGACGACGGGCGAGGCCTCGGTGAGTCCGTACCCCTGCTCGATCGCGTGCCCCGACGACTCCCGGAAGTCGCGGGCGAGGTCGGGGTCGAGCGCCGAGGCGCCGGAGACGACGACGCGCACCGACGCGAGCTTCTCGCGCAGGTCGGTGCGACCGGACCACGCGGCGACGACGGGTGGCGCCACCGCCAGGTACGTCAGGCCCTCACGGACGACGAGGTCGAGCAGGGCATCCGGGTCGAAGCCGTCGACCAGGACCAGCGACGCCCCCTGGTGGACCGACTGCCCCAGGACGCAGTTGAGGCCGTAGATGTGGAACATCGGCAGCAGGCCGAGGCACACGTCGTCGGACGAGACCACGTCGAGCGCGGCGACCTGCTCGATGTTCGCGAGCAGCGCCCGGTGCGACAGCATGACGCCGCGCGGGCGTCCGCTCGTGCCGGACGTGTAGAGGATCACCGCGAGGGCCTCGGGGTCAGCTGGTGCCGCCGGGGGCGACGGGACCGCGGCGTCGAGGAACGCCGCGAACGCGACCTCCTCGCCCTCGGGCTCGAGACCGTCGACGACGACCGTGAGGTTCTCGACGCCGCTGGCGGCCGCACGGACCGCGTCGACCGCGGTGCCGTCGGCGAGCACGAGACGCGCGCCCGAGTCGGCGAGCATGCGCTCGACCTCGACGGGCGTCGAGCGCGGGTTGATGGGCACCGCGACCATGCCACCGCGCAGCACCGCGAAGTACGCGATCACGAGGTCGATGCGGTTCGCCATGACGAGCGCGACCCGGTGGCCGGCCCGCAGGCCTCGCGCGCTCAGGCCCCGCGCGACGGCGTCGGCCGCCTGGTCGAGCTCGGCCCACGTGACGGCTCGTCGTTCCTCGCGGGCCTCGACCAAGGCGGTGCCTTCGGGGTCGCGGCGCGCGGCGACGGCGAGGATCTCGCTGACGTTCACGGTCACGAGCCCAACTCTTCCACACCGGGCGCCCACGCCGCCCCGAACACCTGCCCTCGACCCCGAGCCGCGCGGTAGCCTCGCGACATGAGCCGCCCGCCGTCCGTCCCCCGGCCCGTCTCGCCGGCCGATCGGCGGCGCAACCTCAAGTCCCGGTCGGTGCTGGCGGGCCAGGCCGCCGCAGCAGCGGCCGAGGTCGAGATCGCCCTGGCACCGCAGGCCGATCTCACGGCCGCAGCCTTCTTCGACGTCGACAACACGATCATGCAGGGCGCCTCGATCTTCCACCTCGCCCGCGGCCTCTACCGACGCGACTTCTTCTCGGCCCGCGACCTCGCCGGCGCCGTCTGGCAGCAGGCCTACTTCCGGATCTCCGGCATCGAGGACCCCGAGCACATCGCCAAGGCTCGCAGCTCGGCCCTGTCCTTCATCGCCGGGCACAGCGTGACCGAGCTCGAGGAGATCGGCGAGGAGATCTTCGACGAGCACATGGCGCACAAGATCTGGCCCGGCACCCGGGCGATCGCGCAGGCCCACCTCGACCGCGGGCAGCGCGTCTGGCTCGTCACGGCAGCGCCCGTCGAGATCGCGCAGGTCATCGCCCGCCGACTCGGGCTGACCGGCGCGCTGGGCACCGTCGCCGAGCACGTCGACGGCATCTACACCGGCGAGCTCGTCGGCGAGATGCTGCACGGCGAGGGCAAGGCTGTCGCGGTGAGGGCCATCGCCGAGCGCGAGCGCCTCGACCTGGCCCGCTGCTCGGCCTACTCCGACTCCAGCAACGACCTGCCGATGCTCTCGCTGGTCGGGCACCCGTGCGCGGTCAATCCCGATGCGACCCTGCGGTCGCACGCGCGGGCCAACGACTGGGAGATCCGTGACTACCGCACGGGCCGTCGGGTCGCCCTGGCCGGCATGCGCACGGCCGGCATGGCGGGGGCCGGCGTGGCCGCCTGGCAGGTCGCTCGCCGCCTGCGCCGCTGAGCCCGCCGCTGTTTTCACGAAATCTCTGGGCGAACGGCCTCCCGGCGGATAGACTGCGGCTGATCTGGGAGGGTCATGCGGGAGAATCTGATGGGACTTCGGGGAGTGCTGGCCATCGCCAACGCTCACGTGGACGACCCCTCGCTGCTCGCCGCGCTGGCCCACGTCGACTCCACGCCGGGCCCCGGCTCAGGTGGCGGCACCCCGGAGCCGCAGCTCGATGCGGAGGGCCTGCGCCTGCGCGCGCTCGTCGACCTCGCGGTCCAAGGTGATGCCGAGGCGTTCGGCCAGCTCTACGACCACTACGTCGGCGGCATCTACCGCTTCGTCTACTACCGCGTCGGCTCCACGCAGCTCGCCGAGGACCTCACGAGCGAGACCTTCGTGCGCGGACTGCGGGCGATCAGCCGCTTCAGCTGGCAGGGCAAGGACTTCGGCGCGTGGCTCACGACGATCGCGCGCAACCTCATCACCGATCACTTCAAGTCCAGCCGCTCGCGCCTCGAGATCGTGTCCGACTCCGTGCCGGAGACGCGCTCGAGCCCGCCGACCCCCGAGGACGAGGTCCTGAGCCTCGTGTCGAACGCGATGCTGCTCGAAGCGGTCAACGCGCTCCCCGAGGAGCAGCGCGACTGCATCCTGATGCGCTTCATGCAGGGACTCTCGATCGCCCAGACCGCCGCGGCCCTCGGCCGCAGCGAAGGCGCCGTCAAGCAGCTCCAGCTGCGGGCGGTCCGTCGTCTCGCCAAGAACGTGACGGAGGACGTCCGATGACATTGATGTTTCCGTTTCGCGTCACGATCCGTAACTCCAGCCGTCTCATGGTCGTTCGCTTCTATGACCATCCGACGGCGTCAAGGCAGGAATCATGACGAGCCACAAGCGTGAGGCCGATGCATTCGAGGCCGCCCTCCGCGGCGCGCCCGCCGATGCCGCCGTCAGCGACCTGGTTCGTCACGCCGAGGCGCTGTGCGCCCGCGCTGCCGCCGTCGCCCCGTCGAACGACTTCCGTCTGGCGCTGCGCGAGAGCCTCATGGCCCAGGCCCCGGCGCTCCTGACCGCCCACCCCCGGCCGGTGGCCACGGTCGTGGCCGCACCGCGCACGAGCGGCGTCCGTCGTCGTGTCGCGCGGCTCAGTGCCGCCGCGATCGTCGCCGTCGGTGGCGTCGGCATCGTCGCCTCGAGCGCCCAGGCCGTGCCGGGCGACATGCTGTACGGGGTCAAGCGCAGCGTCGAGTCCGTCGAGCTGGCCCTGCACCGTTCCGACGCCTCACGCGGTGAGTTCCAGCTCGAGCAGGCGCGCGAGCGCCTCGCCGAAGCCGAGCACCTGGCCGACCAGGGCGACCTCGAGCGGTCGGCCACGGCTCTGGCCGACTTCCGCAGCCAGGCCGACGCCGGCACCGCCGACCTCTTCACGCACTACGAGGCCGACGGCGAGACCGCCTCGGTCGAGTCGGTCAACGACTTCGCCGCCGAGTCCGCCAGCACGCTGACCGAGCTCGCCGAGCAGTTCCCGGCCGCCTCGTCCGACCCCATCGAGCTCGCGATGAACACGGTGCGCGACATCGCCACGCAGGCCAGTGCCCTGTGCGTCGAGTGCAGCCCGGTCACCCTGCCCGAGCTGCAAGCCAGCGCCGTCAGCCCCACGGCCGAGACGAGCACCTCCACCGCGCCCACGGGTGGCTCGTCGTCGACGCCCGCCACTACGACGCCGTCGTCCTCGGCCTCCGGAGCTCCGGCGCCGACGCCGTCCAAGACGCCCACGCTCACGCTGCCGGTCAGCCCGAGCCCCTCACCCACTCCCTCGGCTGCCCCGCAGATCCCGATCGTCACACCCCTCGTCGAGAGCCTGCTCGGCGAGAACGGGCTCGTGCCGTCGCTGCTGGGTGGGTTGCTGGGTCAGAAGTAGCGCGCGGCTCCTTCGTCGCCCTGCGCTGGTCGAGTTCCCGCGAGGAACGAGCGGGAGTATCGAGGCCCGCTTGCCTCGCTTCGCTCGGCCAGTGGATCCACGGGTGGCTGACGCGGTCTGACCGGTGACGGCTGCTTCCACGACCACCTGCTATCAGAAGAAGGCGCTGCCTCGGTCGACGAGGAGCGCGTAGAGCGTCTGCTGGATCGTCTCGCGCACCTGGTCGGTCACGTTGAACAGCAGCATCGGGTCGTCGGCCGCCTCCGGCTCGTACGCATCGGTGCGGATCGGCTCACCGAACTCGATGATCCACTTGCTCGGCAGCGGCACCAGGCCGAGCGGACCCAGCAGCGGGAAGAACGGCGTGATGGGCAGGTACGGCACGCCCAGCAGACGGGCGAGCGACGGGACGTTGCCGATCAGGGGGTAGATCTCCTCGGCGCCCACGATCGAGACGGGCACGATCGGCACCTGGGCGCGCATGGCCGACGAGACGAAACCCCCGCGGCCGAAGCGCTGCAGCTTGTAGCGCTCGGCGTACGGCTTGCCGATGCCCTTGAAGCCCTCGGGCCAGACGCCGGCGAGCTCACCGTTGCTCAGCAGTCGCTCGGCGTCCTCGGTGCAGGCCAGCGTGGCGCCGACCTTGCGGGCGAGCTGGCTCACGAACGGCAGCTGGAAGACCAGATCGGCGCCGAGCGGGCGCAGGTTGCGCTGGGCGTACTTCTTGACCGCGTACCCGACCATGACGCCGTCGATCGGGACGGTGCCGGAGTGGTTGGAGACGAGCAGGGCGCCGCCCTCGGTGGGAATGTTCTCGATGCCGCGGACCTCGAGCCGGAACCACTTCTCGGCGAGCGGCTCGACGGCACCCACCAGGATGTCGGTGATCTGCGGGTCGAACCCGAACTCGTCGACCGCGTAGTCGCCACCCATGCGTCGACGCAGCGCGGCGAACAGCGTCGCGAGCCTGGTGTCCCAGTCGGAGCCGAGGACGCGCTGGGCGGCCTGGATGACGGCGGCGACGATCTCGTCGATCGGGATGCCGGCAGCGGCCGGCGTCGCACCGGCGGACCGGGTGCGGCGCTGCGCCTCCTCGGCGGCCTCGGCTGCTGCGCGTGCGGCGTCGTCGTCGGTGACTGCGCGTAGACGGGTGCCGGTGGCGGTGCTGCGGGCCGAGGAGCTCGGGGACGTCGGGCGGCCGCCGGCCGACTTCGCACCGGACGCAGCCTTGGCGGAGGACTTCGCGGCGGCGGGCTTCTTCTTTGCCGTCGCCTGGGCGGGAGCAGGCTTGGAAGCGGGCGTCTTGCTCGTCGCGGCGGGCTTCGCGGGCGCATCGCCGACCTGCGGCTTCGGCTTGGCCTTGGTCGGCGCCTTCCGGGGTGCCGAGCCTCCGGCGAGGGACCGGGCGGCCGAGGACGGCGAGGTGCGACCAGCACCCGGCTTGGCCGACCGGGCACCGATGTTCTTGCGCGGATCCTCGCTCATGACGTAGTCCCCCCTCGCTTGCTCATGCCCGAGCTCCCAGGCCGGACAGGACACCGGAACGCACCGTGGCGCGGAACTGCTCCACGATCTGCTCGGTCGTGTAGGTCGGCTCGAAGCCAAAGATCTCCTTGAGTGCCGACGTGTCGACCGCGCGCCCGTACATCAGGAGCCGGTGCAGGTCGGGAGAGATGTCGGAGCCGACGGCGCGCAGGACGCGGCGGGCTCCGCTGGCGAAGCCGAAGGGCGGCACCGGCACGATCGGGCGGCCGAGGCGGCGAGCGACCTGCGACAGGAGCACGACGCCGTCGCCGGCCACGTTGAAGGTGCCCGGCCGGTCCTTGCGGACCGACTCGACGAGGATCGCCAGGAGGTCCTGGACGTGCACGAACTGCAGGCGCGGGTCGTACCCGAGCGCCGCCGGCAGGGCGGCGCTGCGGAAGTACTGGCCGAGCGGCGAGAAGTGGTCGACATCGAGCAGGTGGGCGGCGCGCAGGGTCGTGATCAGGACCTCGGGTCGGCGCCGCGCGAACCCGCGCGTGTACGACTCGACCTCGACGATGTCCTTCGGGAATCCCGTGCGGACTCCGCCCCGGGCGCTCGTGGACTCGCGGAACAGCGCCGGGTCGCGCGGCGAGGAGCCGTAGACGGCGGTCGAGGAGCCCAGCACGAGCTTGCGCACGACGGACGAACGCTGGCACGCGGCCAGCAGCTGCATCGTGCCGATGACGTTGAGCTCCTTGCCGCCACCGCGACCCCGCACCTGGGGGCTGAGGTCGAGGTGCACCACGGTGTCGACGTCCTCGACCGCGATGACCTTGCCGATGACCGGCGTGCGGATGTCGGCGCGGACGAACTTGACGCCGCTGAGGTCACCGTCGGGAAGCACGGTGTCGACACCGACGACCTTCTCGACCGAGGGCTCGTCGGCGAGGCTCCGCGCCACGAGGGTGGCGAAGGAGTCGGAGACGCCGGTGACCAGAACGACCTTGCCCATGGCGCCTGGGGACTACTTGCCCAGACGACGACGCTGCACGCGCGTGCGCTTCAGCATCTTGCGGTGCTTCTTCTTCGACATCCGCTTGCGACGCTTCTTGATGACAGAACCCACAGAGGAACCCCAGTACTGGTGTTGGTTGAGATGACGGCTCAGCCTACCCGTCTCGTCCAGACCTGCGCACACCGCCAACAGCGGTGGGACAGCGGGTGGGACGGGTGGGCGGCGCGGCGAGGGCCGCGGTGACGGCTCGTGGGCCTTCGCGGCGCGGCGGCTGGCTCAGCCGGCCTGGTAGAAGGACTTGTCGATGAAGTCGTCGACGGCCTTCTGCGTGACGCGGAAGGAGCGCCCGACGCGCACCGCCTCGAGGTCACCGCCGTGCACCAGGCGGTAGACGGTCATCTTCGAGACACGCATCTGCGCCGCGACTTCGGCAATGGTCAGAAATTCGCCAGCGGACGCCATCTGCGTTCCCTTTCCACGTGAGGGCACGCGCGCTCTCCGGCTTCCCCACCGGAGAGGCAGCGCGCGTGCTTGTCGGTGACACTAGTGGGTCGGACTCCCGGCCGTACAGGGGTTGTCCGAATTCGCCTCAGCAGACCCTCAGGAACCGTGAGTCACACGCGTGCCCGGGCGCCACGGCACGACCCGTGCCGGCTCAGTAGAGCGGATCGATGCCGACGAGCGGAAAGACCGCCTGGCGCGCCGCGTTGATCGATCGATCGAGCCAGCTCGCGGGATCGAAGCCCTGCTCCCAGGCGCGGTACGAGGGCGTGCGGCCGTCGCTCATCCGCGTGGGGGCGACGACGCCCAGACGGTGCTGCACGAACGACTGCCAGTCGGCCGGGGTCGGGGTCGCCGCGTCGACCGGGTGGTCCGCGACGATGCCAAGCAGGTGGGTCCACGCCCGGGGCACGACCTCGGTCACGGCGTAGCCGCCGCCACCGGTGACGACCCACTTGCCGTCGCACAGCTCGTCGGCGAGCTCACGCAGCACGACGTACGACTGGCGCTGGCCGTCGACGCTGAGCATCAGGTTGGTCAGGGGGTCGTCCATGTGGGAGTCGCAGCCGTGCTGCGTGACCAGGATCTGCGGCTTGAACTCGCGCAGCACCTGCGGCACGAGCGCATGGAACGCGCGGAACCAGCCGGCGTCCGACGTGCCGGGCGGAAGAGGGATGTTGACCGCTGAGCCCGGAGCCTGCGACCCACCGGTCTCGGTCGCGAAGCCAGTGCCCGGGAACAGGGTCTGCGGGCCCTCGTGGATCGAGACCGTCAGGACACGCGGGTCGTCCCAGAACATCGTCTGGACGCCGTCGCCGTGGTGGGCGTCGACGTCGACGTACGCGACACGCTCCGCTCCGTGGTCGAGCAGCCAGCGGATCGCGAGGGCGATGTCGTTGTAGATGCAGAAGCCGCTGGCCCGCTCGGGCATCGCGTGGTGCAGGCCGCCGGCGACAT
>JAHEXN010000143.1 GCA_023252095.1 Actinomycetes bacterium
CTGCTGGCCGACCTGCGCTCGCGCATCCTGCCGGTCGTCCTGGGGGTGCGGCTCTCCGACGCCGCGGTCAAGGTCGCCGACCTGATCCCGGCGTTCGACCCGGAGGACCAGCCCGTCGTCGCCACGGTCGTCGCCACGCTCGCGCAGACCTTCTCCGACGAACGCTCCGACGCCCGCATCGTCGTGGGTGGAACGTCGAACCTCGCCCGATTCGGTGCCGACTTCGACACCACGGTCGGGCCCGTCCTCGAGGCGCTCGAGGAGCAGGTCGTGCTCCTGAAGCTCCTGGGGGAGGCCTCCGGCGGCGTCACGGTCCGCATCGGCGGCGAGACGGGCCTCGACACCCTGGCCGGCACCGCAGTCGTGGCGTCGGCCTACGGTGGAGACGGCAGCCGCGCGACGCTCGGCACCGTGGGCCCGACCCGCATGGACTATCCCGGAACGATCGCCACGGTCGCCGCCGTGGCCCGTTACGTCGGCCGCATGCTCGACGACGCCTGACGGCCCGCCCGAATCCGTACAGAACTCCCAGCCCGAAAGCACCTCATGGCCTCCGACTACTACGCGCTGCTCGGCGTGGACCGCTCCGCGACCCCCGAGGAGATCAAGAAGGCGTACCGGCGCCTCGCGCGCCAGCTGCACCCCGACGTCAACGACGCGCCGGACGCGTCCGAGCGCTTCAAGGAGGTCTCGCAGGCCTACGAGGTGCTGTCGGATCCGCAGAAGCGCCAGGTCTTCGACCGCGGTGGCGACCCGATGGGCGGCCAGCGCGGCGGTGGCGGCTTCGGCCAGGGATTCAGCTTCGACGACATCATGGACGCGTTCTTCGGCCAGTCGTCGCAGCGCGGGCCCCGCTCGCGCGTGCAGCGGGGCCAGGACGCCCTGCTGCGGCTCGAGGTCGAGCTCGCCGAGGCGGTCTTCGGCGTCACGCAGGAGCTCAAGGTCGACACCGCGGTCGTGTGCGAGGTGTGCGACGGCAGCGGCGCCGAGGAGGGCTCGCAGCCCGTCACGTGCGGCACGTGCCACGGCCAGGGCGCGATCCAGCACGTGCAGCGCTCGCTGCTGGGTGACATCCGCACGGCCCGCCCGTGCCCCACGTGCCACGGCTTCGGCTCGGTCATCCCCGACCCGTGCCGCGCGTGCGAGGGCGAGGGTCGGGTGCGTGCTCGCCGCAACCTCACGCTCACGATCCCGGCCGGCGTCGACCACGGCACCCGCATCCAGCTCACGGGCGAGGGCGAGATCGGTCCCGGCGGTGGCCCGGCGGGCGACCTCTACGTCGAGATCCAGGTCCGCCGCCATCCCGTCTACTCGCGCAGCGGTGACCACCTCGAGTGCCAGGTCACGCTGCCCATGACGGCCGCTGCGCTCGGCACGACGCTCGACCTCCCGTCGCTACGGGCCGACCTCGAGGAGCACGAGGGCCCCGAGGCCATCGTGGTCGACGTCGAGGCGGGAACGCAGTCGGGCGAGGTCGTGGTCGTGCGTGGCGAGGGCGTTCCCCGCCTGCGCGGCATCGGCTCGGGCGACCTGCGGGTCACGGTCGTCGTCGAGACGCCCGACAAGCTCGACGACGAGCAGCGTGAGCTGCTCCAGCGCCTCGCCACGGTCCGCGGCGAGGAGCGCCCCGAGGCCCGCCTCGGCGCCACGCACCGCAGCGTGTTCGGCCGCATCAAGAGCGCCTTCCGCGCCGCGGGCGAGTGACCCCGGCACGCGTGCGATAGGACTGGACCATGAGTGACGACTGCCTGTTCTGCAAGATCGTCGCCGGTGAGATCCCGGCCGACGTCGTGGGCGAGACCGATCACACGATCGCGTTCCGCGACATCAACCCCCAGGCGCCCACGCACGTGCTGGTCATCCCGAAGCGGCACGAGCCGGACGTCGCGAGCCTCGCTGCGGCCGACCCGGAGGCCACGGTCGACCTGATCACGCACACGCGCCGCATCGCCGACGAGCTGGGCACCGGCTCCTACCGCCTGGTGTTCAACACCGGTGCCGACGCCTTCCAGACCGTGTTCCACTGCCACGGGCACGTGCTCTCGGGCCGCTCGCTCACCTGGCCTCCCGGTTAGCCCCGCGAACTCGACGGTTGCGGTTTCGGTCGTAGACTGGCTTCACACATGACTGAGCACCCCACCCACACCTTCACGGTCCCCAGCAGCATCGATGCCGTCGCGCTCTTCGGAGCAGGCGACGAATTCCTCCGCCTCATCGAGCGCGACTTCGAGGCCGACATCCACGTCCGCGGCAACCGCGTGAGCGTCACCGGCGAGCCCGGTGAGGTCGCGCTGGTCGAACGACTCCTCGACGAGCTCACGACGATCGTCCGCACGGGCCAGGGCATGACCCGTGAGACCGTCGAGCGCACGGTCGGCATGCTTCGCACCGAGACCCAGGAACGCCCGGCTGACGTGCTGAGCCTCAACATCCTGTCGAACCGGGGCCGCACGATCCGCCCGAAGACGCTCAACCAGAAGCGTTACGTCGACGCGATCGACGAGCACACGATCACCTTCGGCATCGGTCCGGCCGGCACCGGCAAGACCTACCTCGCGATGGCCAAGGCCGTGCAGGCTCTGCAGTCCAAGCAGGTCAGCCGCATCATCCTGACCCGGCCGGCGGTCGAGGCGGGGGAGCGGCTGGGCTACCTGCCGGGCACGCTGAGCGAGAAGATCGACCCGTACCTGCGGCCTCTGTACGACGCGCTGCACGACATGATGGATCCCGAGGCCATCCCGAAGCTCCTCACGGCCGGCGTCATCGAAGTCGCGCCGCTGGCTTTCATGCGTGGCAGGAGTCTTAACGACGCCTTCATCATCCTCGACGAGGCGCAGAACACCACGGCCGAGCAGATGAAGATGTTCCTGACTCGTCTGGGCTTTGGGTCGAAGATTGTCGTCACGGGTGATGCCACCCAGATCGACCTTCCGACCGGCCAGCGCAGCGGGCTGCGCATCATCCAAGGCATCCTCGACGACATCGAGGACATCCACTTCGCGCAGCTCACAGCACGAGACGTCGTCCGTCATCGCCTCGTGGGCAAGATCGTCGCCGCCTACGACCAGTTCGAGAACGGGCCGGAGGAGCTGGAGCGCAGTGAACGTCGACGTCCTCGATGAGTCCGGCACAGGCGTCGACGTCGTCGCCCTGACCCGGCTCTGCCGCTTCGTCATGCGGCGCATGCGCCTGCACCCGGCCACCGAGCTCACGGTCCGTCTGGTCGAGCCCGACACGATCGCCACGCTCAACGAGCAGTGGATGGGCAAGAAGGGTCCGACCGACGTCCTGTCGTTCCCGATGGACGAGCTCACCCCCGGTCGTGACGACGAGGAGGCCCCCGAGGGCTACCTCGGCGACATCGCCCTGTGCCCACAGATCGCCGAGCAGCAGGCGCCCGCGGCGGGCCACTCCACGTCCGACGAGGTCGACCTCCTGCTCGTGCACGGCATCCTGCACCTGCTCGGGTACGACCACGCCGAGCCCGACGAGCACCGCGAGATGTTCGGCCTGCAGGGTCGTCTGCTCGTCGAGTGGCAGCGCGCCGAGCTCGGCGTCGACCCCGAAGGACCCTGACCGAGATGCTCGATCCCGCCAGCTGGACCCCGGCCGTCGTCGCGGTCGCCCTGGCCTTCGTCGCCGGCCTGCTCACGAGCACCGAGGCCGCGCTGTCGTCGTTCTCCCGCGCCCGCGCGGAGGAGCTCGACGACGAGGGGCGTGCCGGTGCGGCCCGCCTCATGCGGATCCTCGACGACCCCGCGCCCTACCTCAACAGCCTCACGCTCGTCCGGGTGCTCGCTGAGACGGCCTCGGTCGTGCTCGCCGCGATCTTCGTCGCCGGCGAGATCGAGGGGCTCTGGCAGCAGTTCGTCGTCGCGACCCTGGTAATGGGTTTGGTCAGCTTCGTCTTCATCGGCGTCGGCCCCCGCACGCTCGGCCGCCAGCGCGCCGAGGCCGTCGCGGTGTGGTCGGCGTGGCCCGTCATGGCCCTCGAGTGGGTCCTCGGGCCCATCCCCAAGCTGCTCATCGTCGTCGGCAACGCCCTCACCCCGGGCCGCGGATTCACCGACGGGCCGTTCGCCTCGGAGGTCGAGGTGCGCGAGATGGTCGACCTCGCGGCGGCCTCGTCGCTCATCGAGACCGACGAGTCCAAGATGATTCACTCGGTCTTCGAGCTCGGCGACACGATCGTGCGCGAGGTCATGGTGCCCCGTACCGACGTCGTCTCGGTCGAGCACACCAAGACCCTGCGCAAGGTCATGTCGCTGTCGCTCCAGAGCGGGTACTCGCGGCTCCCGGTCGTGGAGGAGAACCTCGACGACGTCGTGGGCATCGCCTACCTCAAGGACGTCACGAAGCGGGTCTTCGACAACCACACGGCCGAGCAGATCGAGCGCATCGCGACGATCATGCGGCCCTGCCTCTTCGTGCCCGACACCAAGCCCGTCGACGACCTCCTGCGCGAGATGCAGGCCAGCCGCACGCACATCGCGATCGTCGTCGACGAGTTCGGCGGCACGGCCGGGCTCGTCACGATCGAGGACATCCTCGAGGAGATCGTGGGCGAGATCACCGACGAGTACGACTCCGAGCCCGACGAGGTCGAGGTGCTCACCGACGGCTCGTGGCGCGTCAGCGTGCGGCTCGACATCGACGACCTCGCCGAGCTCACGGGCATCGACGACCTCGAGGACGAGGAGGTCGACACCGTGGGCGGTCTGCTGGCCAAGCACCTGGGCGAGGTGCCGCTGCCCGGCTCGCACACCGAGGCCCTCGGGCTCCGTCTGCTGGCCGAGGGCACGACGGGCCGCCGCAACAAGGTGGGCCACGTCCGGGTGACGCGACTCACCGAGGACGACGAGTCGGTAGCCTCGGGCTCATGAGCCACGAACACAGCGTCGAACTCGAGGCGGAGGACGCCAAGCTGGTCACCCTGGCCCGGGCCTCCCGCGCCCGCACCAGTGCAGCGCAGGGCGCAGCGGTCCGTGACCAGGACGGCCGCACGTACACCGCCGCCACGGTCGAGCTCGAGGTCCTGCAGCTCGAGGCGCTCGACCTCGCGGTCGCGATGGCGGTCTCGTCCGGCGCCACCGACCTGGAGGCCGGCGCGGTCGTCGGTCCCGAGGACCGCATCGTCAACCTCGATGCGTTCCGCGAGCTGGCGGGCGAGGACACCCCGGTCTACTCGGCCACCCCCGACGGCACGGTGCACGCCGTCAAGCACACCTGATGACGGCGCCTGACGTCGTTGACGAGACCCCGCGGTTCCGGTCCGGCTTCGCGTGCTTCGTCGGCCGGCCCAACGCGGGCAAGTCGACGCTGACCAACGCGCTCGTGGGCGAGAAGATCGCCATCACGTCGTCGAAGCCCCAGACCACCCGGCACGCGATCCGTGGCCTCGTGCACACCGAGGGCGCCCAGCTGATCCTCGTCGACACCCCGGGTCTGCACCGTCCGCGCAACACCCTGGGGGAGCGGCTCAACGACCTCGTCCGCGCCACGTGGACCGACGTCGACACCGTCGCGATGTGCTTCCCGTCGGACCAGAAGGTCGGCCCCGGCGACAAGTACCTCGTCAAGGAGCTCGCCGGCCTGCGCAAGAAGCCGGTCCTGGCCGTCGCGACCAAGACCGACCTCGTCTCGCCCGATCGCCTGGCCCAGCACCTCATGTCGATCCAGGCCGCCGGTGAGGAGGTCGGCCTGCGGTGGCAGGACATCGTCCCCGTCAGCGCCAAGGACGGCAGCCAGGTCGAGCTGCTGCGCGACCTGCTGATCGCCACGCTGCCCGACGGATCGCCGTTGTACCCCGATGGTCAGCTCACCGACGAGCCCGCCGAGACGCTGGTCGCCGAGATCGTGCGCGAGGCCGCCCTGGAGGGCGTCCGCGACGAGCTGCCGCACTCCCTGGCCGTCGTGGTCGACGAGATCGTGCCACGCGAGGACCGCCCCGAGGGCAAGCCGCTCACTGACGTGCGCGTCAACGTCTACGTCGAGCGCGACAGCCAGAAGGGCATCATCATCGGCAAGCAGGGCACCCGGCTCAAGGAGATCGGCGCCACGTCGCGGCGCCAGATCGAGAAGATCATCGGAACGCCGGTGTACCTCGACCTGCACGTCAAGATCGCCAAGGACTGGCAGCGCGACCCCAAGCAGCTGCGCAAGCTGGGCTTCTAGGGCCGTCGGGGAGGAGTCGAGATGTTCGGTTCGAAGAGGAAGTTCAGCATCTTCAGCTCGGAGAAGAAGCTCAGCGACGTGATGGAGCAGCTCAGGCCCGACCTGAGCCGGGAGGCGCTCGGCGTCGGACCCGACTTCCCGGGCGTCGCCCCGAACCCGTCGATGAGCAGAGAGGCACGAAAGCGCAACGCCGAACTGCGTACGGGGACTCTTGCGATCGGCACTGTCGTCGACTGGAGGGAGGTCAACAGCAATCCACGCGTGGTGCTGATGCTCGACGTGGAGACCGCCGAGGGCGTCTCGTTCCGTGGTGTCGCCGACGAGGCCCTCACGATCACCGAGCTCACGCGACTCGCTCCGGGACAGATGTGGCCCGTGCGCTACCGGCCGGCCATCATGGACCACTACGTCGCCCTTGCCCGTGACGCGGACCCCGCCCAGGTGCAGCAGCTCTCCGATGAGATCGCGAGCCGCAAACGGGCCTGACCCGCGGCCGTGGCCGGTTCCGCGCAGATGGACGCGCGACCCCAGCGCGCTCGGGCGACGATGGGGCCATGGACCCCGTGGAGGCGCTGGACGAGATCGGCTTCTGGCTCGAGCGCGGCCGCTCGTCGTCGTACCGGGTCGAGGCGTTCCGGAAGGCGGCGCGGGAGCTGCAGGGGCGCCGGGCCGCCTCGGTGCGCGAGCTGGCGGCGAAGGGCCGCCTGCGCGATCTTCCGGGCATCGGTGAGCGCACCGCCACGGTCGTCGTGCAGGCGCTGGCAGGAGAGGTGCCGGAGTACCTCGCCGACCTACGAGCGAAGGGTGAGGGTCCGCTCGTCGAGGGTGGCGAAGCGGTGCGCGAGGCGGTGCGTGGCGACCTGCACGTGCACTCCGACTGGTCCGACGGTGGATCACCGATCGACGTCATGGCACGGACGGCCCGGTGGCTGGGGCACGAGTACATCGCGCTGACGGACCACTCGCCGCGGCTGAAGATCGCCAACGGGCTGTCGGCCCACCGGCTCGCGGAGCAGCTCGACGTGGTCGCTGCGGTCGACGCCGAGCTCGACGACTTCCGTCTGCTTCCCGGTATCGAGGTCGACATCCTCGAGGACGGCACGCTCGACCAGACATCTGCGATGCTTGACCGGCTCGATGTCGTGGTCGCCAGCGTGCACTCGAAGCTGCGATCGGACCGTCGCACGATGACGCGGCGGATGCTGCGCGCCGTGGAGGGCCCGCACACCAACGTGCTGGGTCACTGCACGGGCCGGCTGGTCACGGGTTCGCGCGGCAAGCGTCCGCCCAGCGAGTTCGACGCGGAGGCCGTGTTCACGGCGTGCGCGGAGCACGACGTCGCGGTCGAGGTCAACGCCCGGCCCGAGCGCGCGGACCCGCCCGACGACCTGCTGCGGCTCGCGATCGACCTCGGCTGTCTGTTCAGCATCGACTCCGACGCGCACGCGCCCGGTCAGCTCGACTTCCTCGACCACGGGTGCGCCCGCGTCGCGGGGATCGACGTGCCACTCGAGCGCGTCGTGACGACCTGGCCCGTCGACCGCCTGCTCGCCTGGACGCACGCGAAGCGCTGACGCGTCGACCGTGGGAACCTCGCATCGACCAGCGGCGTTGACCCGGGGAGGCCATCATGGAGACCCGAGGGTGAGGAACGTGCATGAGCCAGGTCAGCAGCATCGTCGAACGGGTCGAACGCGTCATCGACGGAAAGTCCGAGGCCGTCGAGACCGCCCTCGTCGTCCTGCTGGCAGAGGGACACCTCCTGATCGAGGACGTCCCCGGCGTCGGCAAGACGGTGCTCGCGAAGGCGCTGGCCCGCACCCTGGGGTGCTCCGTGAGCCGGATCCAGTTCACGCCCGACCTCCTGCCGTCTGACGTCACGGGTGTCGCGGTGTACGACCAGCAGTCCGGCGACTTCGTGTTCAAGCCGGGCGCGGTCTTCGCGAACGTCGTGATCGGCGACGAGATCAACCGGGCCTCGCCCAAGACGCAGTCGGCGCTCCTGGAGTCGATGGAGGAGCGGCACGTCACGGTCGACGGGACGACGCACCCGCTCGCCTCGCCGTTCGCGGTCATCGCGACGCAGAACCCGATCGAGATGGAGGGCACCTACCCCCTGCCGGAGGCGCAGCTCGACCGCTTCATGGCGCGCATCTCGATGGGATACCCCGACGAGGCCGCCGAGCTGGCGATGATGCGAGACCGTGACGCCGGCGACCCGATGGACGCGATCGTGCCCGTCACCACGGCCGAGGGGCTGCGGTCCATGATCACCGCGGCGCGGGC
>JAHEXN010000003.1:0-11480 GCA_023252095.1 Actinomycetes bacterium
GTTGACGATCGCCATGACGAGCGCGCGGTCTCGCCGCAGGGGCCGTCCGCGGACGGTCAGGGCAGGAAGGGTCACGGCCGGTCGGCGTCGGCCACGTCGCCGGCGAGCTCCGCGTCGTGGTCGTGGCGGTGTCGCTCCGAGGCCTCGGAGTCCTCCGGAGGCGCGGCGAAGTCGACGTTCTCGTCGATCTGCTCGTTGACGTAGCGCAGCACCGTGGCGACCGTCGCGACGACCGGCACCGCGAGGAACGCGCCGGTGATGCCGAACAGGGACCCGCCGGCCAGCACCGAGAGCAGGACCACGGCGGCGTGGAGGTTCATCGTCTTGCCCTGCAGCCACGGTGAGAGCACGTTGCCCTCGAGCTGCTGCACCGCGAAGACGATGAGCAGGACGATCAGGGCGTCCTTCGGCGAGTTCGTCACGAGGGTCACGAGCACCGCCAGGGCGCCGGAGACGAACGCACCGATGATCGGGATGAAGCCGCCGAAGAACGTGAGGACGGCGAGGGGCACCCAGAGCGGGACGCCCACGATCAGGAGTCCGATGCCGATGATCACGGCGTCGATGAACGACACGAGCGTCTGGGTGCGGATGAAGCCGCCAAGCGTGTCCCACGAGCGACCCAGCACCTCGACCGTGTGGATCCCGGCGCGACGACCCGCGAGCGTGCCGACCCACGGGAGGAACTTGTGGCCGTCCTTGATGAACAGGAAGGTCAGGATCAACGTGACGACGACGTTGAGGACGACACTGGTGGCGACCCCGATCGTCGAGAAGACGCCGGCGCTGATCGCCGAGGCGCTCGACCGGATCTGCTCCTGGACCGCCGAGATGGCGTTGGTGATCTGCACGTCGCTGACGTTGAACGGTCCATCGCGCAGCCAGTCGCGCACCTCCGACAACCCGCTGACGGCCTTGTCGGCGATGTCGGGCGCCTGTCCGGCGACCTGCGGCGCCAGGATCGCGATCGTGGTGCTGATGATGCCGATGAAACCGATCATGACGGCGGCGGCAGCCAGGCCGTCGGGCACGCGTCGGCGACGCAGCCAGGTCACGGGCGGGGCGAGGACCGTGGCGATCACGAGCGCGAGTGCGACGGGGAACCAGATCATCCAGGTGCGACCCACGACCCAGCCCAGGACGTAGGCGGCCGCGGCGATCACGACGGCGCGGAGGGCCCAGCGCTGGACGACCGCGAAGCCCCGGTCGATCACGACGGCCCGGTCCTTGACAGGACGTGGGGACGGGGCGCGGTCGGTCATGGCGTCAGCCTAGTTGGCGGGCGGCGATCCCTCCCGGTCGAGGCGCCAGTCGATCGGGTCGGCGCCCTGTGCGGCCAGGAGCTCGTTGGCGCGACTGAAGGGACGCGAGCCGAAGAACCCCCGCGACGCCGAGAGCGGGCTGGGGTGGGGTGAGGCGATCTGCGGCACGTCTCCCAGCAGCGGTGCCAGGTTCTGGGCGTCGCGCCCCCACAGGATCGCGACGAGCGGGCCACCGCGGTCGACCAGGGCCCGGATGGCCTGCTCGGTGACGCGCTCCCAGCCCTTGCCCCGATGACTCCCTGGGTTGCCGGGACGCACCGTGAGCACACGGTTGAGGAGCAGGACTCCCTGGTCGGCCCACGGCGTGAGGTCGCCGTGGACGGCCGGCGGGATGCCCAGGTCCGTCTGCAGCTCGGCGTAGATGTTCTGCAGGCTCCGCGGGACGGGCCGGACGTCGGGCGCGACCGCGAAGCTCAGCCCGATCGGGTGGCCGGGCGTGGGGTAGGGGTCCTGGCCCGTGATCAGGACGCGCACGTCGGCGAGCGGGCGGGTGAAGGCACGCAGCACGTGCTCGCCGTCCGGCAGGTATCGGCGACCCTTGGCGATCTCCTCGCGGAGGTACTCGCCCATCGCGGCGACGTCGTCGGCGACGGGGGCGAGCGCCTCGGCCCAGTCGGGGGTGACGATGTCGGCGAGCGGTCGGGGCACGTCGGCAGCGTAGCCTCGCTCCGTGAGTGCTCTGCAGTCCTACCGTCTGCTCGTCCGGACCGTGGGACCGGTGTACGTCGTCGTCGCGTTCCTGGGCCGTGTCCCGCTCGCGATGAGCCAGATGGGCACGCTCCTCCTGGTCAGCGACACGACGGGCAGCTATGCCGTCGCCGGGGGTGCGGCGGGTGCGCTCGCCGTGGCCAACGCGGTCGGTGCGCCGGTCTTCGGCTCGCTGGCGGACCGGACGGGGCAACGTCCCGTCGTCCTCGGGCAGTCGCTCGCAGCGGGCGCCGGGCTCGTGCTCCTCGTGGTCGTGACGCACAGCGGGGCCTCCTCGCCGCTCGTGATCGCGACCTCGGCGCTGGCCGGGCTCGCGATCCCGCAGATCGGACCGCTCGCCCGCGTGCGCTGGGGTCCGGTCCTCGCCGGCACGCGCGACCGCCGCACCCTGCTCGACGCTGCGTTCTCCTACGAGGGCGCCGCCGACGAGTTGTCGTTCGTGCTGGGCCCGGCCACGGTCGGGCTGTTGGCGGTGCTCGTCGACCCCGCCGAGGCCCTGCTGCTCGCAGCCGCCGTGCTGGCGCTGTTCGGCTCGGCCTTCGCGCTGCATCCGACCGCCGCGCTGACGCGCCCCGATCCCGGCGCCGTGGCCTCGACCGGCCGACTCCTGACCGGCATGCTGCTGACCCTGGCGGCCGCGCAGCTGCTGATCGGGATGCTGTTCGGCGCGACGCAGACCGGGTCGACGGTGCTGGCCACGGCGGAGGGCCAGGCCGGGCTCGCCGGCGTCATCCACGCGACGCTCGGGATCGGCAGCGCGATCGCGGGACTCGCGGTCGCCGCGCTCCCGGAGCGGATCGGCTACCCGCAGCGGCTCGTCGTCGCTGCGAGCGGGCTCGTGGTGCTGTCGGCACCGCTGCTGCTCGTCGAGACCGTCGGCCAGCTCGTCGCGGTCATCGCGCTGCTCGGCTTCGCGGTGGCGCCGTTCATGATCAGCACGTTCGCCACGGCGGGGCAGATCGTCGCCCCGGACCGGGTCGGCACCGCGATGACCCTCCTCGCGGGGGCGACGGGTGTGGGCTACGCGCTCGGGTCCTCGATCGCGGGTCGTCTCGCCGACGGAGTGCCCGGCATCGCCCCCGACGGCGGCCACACCCCGGCCTTCGCCGTGACGTTCACGGCGACCGTGCTGGCCCTCGCCGTGGCGCTCACGCTCCTGGCCCGCTCCCGCAAGCCCTGATTGCCGCTCGCGAGAGAGTTTGTTGGTGCCGAGGAGAGACTTCGTTGCGGCTTGTGGACAACAAAGTCGCTCGTGACCACCAACAAAGTCACTCGCGAGCGGAACCCGGGGTTCTTGTCAGTGGTTCGTGAGGCGCTCGCGGGCAGTGGGCCACTCGGTGTCGAGCATCGAGAACAGGACGGTGTCGCGCCAGGAGCCGTCGGGGCGCCGCTTGTGCTTGCGAAGCACGCCCTCGCGGGTGGCGCCGAGGCGCGTGATCGCGGCCTGGGACCGCTCGTTGTTGATGTCGGTGTGCCAGACGACCCGCACGCAGCCGAGGTCGTCGAACGCCCGCGCCATGAGCAGCAGCTTGGCCTCGGTGTTGACCCCGGTGCGCCAGAACCGTCGCCCGAGCCAGGTCCAGCCGATCGCGACGCTCCGCTGGGCGGGATCGATGTCGTAGAACGTCGTGAAGCCCGCGACCTCCCCGGTGGCGCTCAGGGTCTGGACCCACGTGAGCTGGGCCGGCTCGCGGACGAGCATCTCGCCGACCAGGGCCCGCATCTGGCCGGCGTCGCCGGGTCGGGCCACGGGCAGCCACCGGAAGACCTCGTCGTCGTCGGCCGCCGCGAGCAGACCGTCGGCGTGGGCCGGCTCGAGCGGCACGAGGGTCACGCGGTCGCCGCGCAGCGTCGGGCGCTCCCGCCAGGGTGCGTCCGCCATCACACCGGTCGGGTGCGCTTGGTGTGGGTCTCGGGTGCGAGCTCCACCAGGAAGTCGTTGGCCCACTGGTCGATGTCGTTCTCCATGACCTGCTTGCGCAACGCCTTCATGCGGCGACCCTGCTCCTTCGGGCCAGCCTTGATGGCCTCGAGCATCGCGGCCTTCATGCCGTTGATGTCGTACGGGTTGACCAGGTACGCCTGCTTGAGCTCACCTGCGGCGCCCGCGAACTCGCTCAGCACGAGCGAGCCCCGCTCGTCGTAGCGGCACGCGATGTACTCCTTGGCGACGAGGTTCATGCCGTCGCGCAGCGGCGTGACGACCATGACGTCGGCCGCGCGGTACAGCGCCGCCATCTCCTCGCGGGGGTACGACGCGTGCAGGTACGTGATGGCCTGCCGGCCGATACGGCCGACGTCGCCGTTGATGCGGCCCACGAGCCGCTCGACGTCGTCGCGCAGGAGCCGGTACTGGTCGACGCGCTCGCGCGACGGCGTGGCGACCTGCACGAAGACCGCGTCGTCGGGGTGCACCGACCCGGCCGTGATGAGCTCGCCGAACGCACGGATGCGCTGACGCAGGCCCTTGGTGTAGTCGAGCCGGTCGATGCCGAGCACGATCGTGGTGGGGTTGCCGAGGCTCTCGCGGATCTCGGCGGCGCGGGCCACGACAGCCGGGTCGCGCGCGAGCTCCTCGAAGCCCCGTGCGTCGATCGAGATCGGGTAGGCCTTCGCCCGCACGACACGCCCGTCGGGCAGGTAGACGGAGTCGCGATGGGTCTTGTGCCCCACGCGCTGCCGGACGAGGCGGATGAAGTTGCCGGCCGCGCCGTTGAGCTGGAATCCCACGAGGTCGGCGCCGAGCAGGCCCTCCAGGATCTCGCGCCGCCACGGGAGCTGCTGGAACAGCTCGGTCGGGGGGAACGGGATGTGCAGGAAGAAGCCGATCTTGACGTCGGGTCGCAGCTCGCGCAGCATCGCCGGGACGAGCTGCAGCTGGTAGTCCTGCACCCACACGATCGCGCCCTCGGCGGCGACCTTGGCCGCGCGCTCGGCGAAGCGGCGGTTGACCGTGACGTAGGCGTCCCACCACTCGCGGTGGAAGGACGGCGGCGCGATGACGTCGTGGTAGAGCGGCCAGAGGGTGCCGTTGGAGAAGCCCTCGTAGTACTCGACGACCTCCGACTCGGACAGGTGGACCGGCACGAGCTTGAGGCCCTGGTGCGTGAAGGGGCGGAGCTTCTCGTCGGGAGCGCCGTGCCATCCGATCCACGCGCCACCCTTGCGACGCATGACCGGCTCGAGCGCCGTGACGAGCCCACCGGGGGAGGTGCGCCACGTCGTGCTGCCGTCGGGGGCCGTGACCCGGTCGACCGGCAGCCGGTTGGCGATCACGACGAACTCCGCGTTGCCGAACTTCCCATCGCCCGAGGCCATGACCCCACCCTAGCCAGAGGTCGAGTCGGTTGCGTCGCGAACGAATGACATGCGTGTGATTCGCCGCTACCATGGCGGCATGAGCGCTGCGCCCCGATCCCAGGAGACCCACGGCACCCCCGCCGGGTCCCTCGACGATCGCGAACGCGAGATCCTCGATCTCGAGCGCACCTGGTGGAAGTACGCCGGCGCCAAGGAGCAGGCGATCCGCGAGAAGTTCGACATGTCGGCCACGCGGTACTACCAGGTCCTGAACGCCCTCCTCGACCGTGAGGACGCCCTGGCGTTCGACCCGTTGCTCGTCAAGCGTCTCCGCCGGCTGCGGGCCGACCGGGCGCGTTCGCGCACGGCGCGGCGGCTCGGTATCGACGTCTGAACGTCATGGATCACCGTCGCACGGTCAGCCGGCGGGCATTCGTCCCCCCGGTCTGGCTGATCGTCGTCGCGCTCGTCGCGGTCGTGGTCGGTGCCGCCGGCATCGGATGGCTCGCCTGGGACTCCACGCGCGACGCGGGCCCGGAGCCTGTCGCCTCGTCGGCCGGCACCACGGAGCCCACGCCCGAGCCCAGCACCGTGGCTCCGACCACCGCGGCGCCCACGACAGAGCCCCCGCCGCCGTCCCCGTCCCCGGAGCCCACGGTCGACCGCAGCCCCGGCGTCTCGGTGCTCAACGGTACCTCGATCGACGGGCTCGCGTCGCAGGCGGCCGACAAGCTGGGTGATCTCGGCTGGGGCGACCTGCGCACGGGCGACACCGGCGGCAGCTATCCGGAGAACACCGTGTACTTCCCGCCGCAGCTCGAGGCGCAGGCCCAGACGCTCGCACAGGACCTCGGCATCACGCGCATCCGGCCGAGCGTCGACGGCATGCGGGACGACCGGCTGACGGCCGTGCTGATCAGTCGTCCATCATCGTTGTCGTGACCTCTGCCGACGACCTGCTCGAGATCGTCGCGAACGACCCCGCCGGAGTCCTGCTCGCGCTGGACTTCGACGGCACGCTCGCGCCGATCGTCGTGGACCCGACCGCGGCGGGGGTCCATCCCCGGTCGCTGGCCGCGCTCGACCGCCTCGGACCGCGGCTGGGCGGACTCGCGATCATCACCGGACGCCCCGTGGCCCAGGTCCGACGCCTGGGCGACCTCGACGCGCACCCGGGTCTGCGTGACCTCGTGGTCCGCGGTCAGTACGGCGCCGAGCGCTGGTCGCCGGCCACCGGGGTCGTGGAGGGGGCCGATCGCCACGAGGTCGTCGACCGGCTCGTCGCCGACCTGCCGGCGCTGCTCGAGGCGTGGGGAGCTCCCGGCGCCCTGGTCGAGGACAAGGGCCTCGCGGTGGCGGTCCACACCCGTGGCCTGAGCGCCGAGGCCGCGGCCGCCGTCATCGCACCGCTGCGCGACCTGGCCCGCACCCTGGAGCTCACCTTCGAGCCGGGGCGCCAGGTCTACGAGCTGCGGTCCGCCTCCATCACCAAGAGCGACGCCCTGCTCGACGTCGTGGCGGGGCTCGCGGTGCACACCGTCGTGTTCGCCGGCGACGACCTGGGCGACCTGCCGGCGTTCGACGCGCTCGACGACCTCGCCAGCCGCGGGGTCACGACCCTCAAGGTCTGCTCGGCCTCGGCCGAGCAGGACGCCCTCGTGGCACGCTCGGACCTCGTCCTCGAGGGGCCTGACGGCGTCGCCGAGTGGCTCACGAGCCTGGCCGACATCGTCGACCCGGCCGTCTGACCCACTGGGTCGGGCGAGTCCACCATCCGGACCGATTGGACACATCGCGAGACGCGTTCGTAGGCTTGTCCCACTCATCATGAGGGGTGGAGGGACACGGCCCGCTGAAGCCCCAGCAACCAGTCGGATCTCGACCAGGTGCTCCGTCCGGCCCGGCTCGCATCCGGGGAAGATGAACGAGGAGGCTCCATGAGCATCACTGCCCCGACCCCCCACGCCACCACGACTGGTACTGCCAGCGGTCCGGTCCTGCGGCACGGCGCCTTCGGTCCCGCCGTCGGCCTGGTCTGTCGCGAGTGCGGCGCGACGCGCGAGCTCGGTCCGCACTACGCGTGTCACGAGTGCTTCGGCCCGCTCGAGATCGCTTACGAGTTCGGTGACGTGACCCGCGCGCAGATCGAGGCCGGCCCGGCCAACATCTGGCGCTACAAGGCGCTCTTGCCCGTGCCGGACGACATCGAGTCCAGCCCGAACCTCGAGCCCGGCTTCACGCGGCTCCTCGAGGCCCGCAACCTCGCCGGGGAGCTCGGCCTCACGAAGCTCTGGGTCAAGGACGACAGCACCAACCCCACCAACTCCTTCAAGGACCGTGTCGTCGCGTGCGCCCTGAGCGCCGCCCGCGAGTTCGGGAGCAAGGTCTTCGCGTGCCCGTCCACGGGCAACCTGGCCAACGCGGTCGCCGCGGCCGGTGCCCGTGCCGGCATCCGCACCGTCGTGTTCATCCCCAGCAACCTCGAGACCCCCAAGCAGGTCAACTCGGCGATCTTCACCGAGAACCTCGTGGCGGTCGACGGCAACTATGACGACGTCAACAAGCTCGCCAGCGAGATCGCGGGCGAGGAGGACGGCTGGGCGTTCGTCAACGTCAACGTCCGCCCGTTCTACGCCGAGGGCTCCAAGACCTACGGGTACGAGATCGCCGAGCAGCTCGGCTGGCGCCTGCCCGACCAGATCGTGATTCCGGTCGCGTCCGGCTCGCAGCTGACCAAGGTGCACAAGGCGTTCCAGGAGCTCATCAAACTGGGGCTGGTCGAGGACAAGCCGTACAAGGTCTTCGGCGCCCAGGCGGAGGGCTGCAACCCGGTCGCCACGGCCTTCGCCGAGGGCCACGACGCGATCCGCCCGGTCAAGCCCGACACGATCGCGAAGTCGCTGGCGATCGGCAACCCGGCCGACGGCATCTACGTGCTCGACATCGCGCGCGCCACGGGTGGGGCCGTCGAGCAGGTCGACGACGACGCGATCCGCGACGCGATCGTGCTGCTCGCCCGCACGGAGGGCATCTTCACCGAGACGGCCGGTGGCACGACGCTCGCGGTGCTCAAGAAGCTCGTCGAGACGGGTCAGCTCGACCCCGAGCTCGAGACCGTCTTCATCAACACCGGCCACGGCCTCAAGACGCTCGACGCCGTGTCGGGCGTGGTGGGTCCGGCCGCCACGATCGCCCCGACCTACGACGCCTTCGTCGCCGCCCAGCTCGCCTGAGCGCCCCACCAGTTCCGAGGAGCACCCCCGTGTCCGTTTCCGTCCGCATCCCCACGATCCTTCGCTCGTACACCGAGGACTCCTCGCAGGTCACGGCCGAGGGCGCCACCCTCGCCGAGGTCCTCGACTCGCTCGAGTCCAGCTACCCGGGCCTCAAGGCCCGCGTCGTCGACGAGGACGGCAAGCTGCGCCGATTCGTCAACATCTACGTCGCGGAGGAGGACGTGCGCTTCGCGCAGGGCCTCGACACCACGACCCCCGACGGCACCCAGATCTCCATCATCCCCGCCGTTGCGGGCGGGTCGCGCTGACGCTCTCCTCGCTGGTTGAGGTGTGAAGGCGCCCTGGCGCCTGAGCCTCGAAACCGCCGGTACGTGACCGTTCGCCGTCGTGACGGACAAGCGGCCACGGACCGCAGCGAGCCGGGCGGGCGGTGAGCTACGCGCCGAACCGCTGGGGCGGCTCCGCGTGTGGTCCGTGGCCGCTGGTGTTCACGTGGTGCTGGACCGTTCTGGAACCCGTGACCTTGCGCGTGACCGCAGTCACAGCCACGATGACGGCTACCGCGGTCGTGTGACCGAGGACGCATGACGGGAGTGTTACGTGACAGTTGCCATGGCACATACAAGCAGCCATACTCCCGGCATGGTTCTTCAGGCGCAGGACACCGCACCCGTCGGCGGCGCAGCACTCGACCAGGTCTTCGGGTTGTCGGTCGCGGCCGGCATCGTCTCCCTCGTGCTCCTGTGGATCGCGTGGGCGCACCGCACGCACCGCATCGAGTGGTTCCAGAAGCTCGGCGAGCAGCTCAACCGGCGTCTCGGCGAGCCCGGCTGGTCGGCCATCGCGACCGCGTTCGTCGCCAGCTCGCTGGTCGTCGCCCTGCTCGGCTTCCTGTGGGACGTCAGCCTGCACGCCGGTCGCGGTCGCGACGAGGGTCCCTTGGCCAACCCCGCCCACTACCTGATCCTCTACGGGCTCTTCGCGCTGTTCATCGCCGGCATGAGCGCCGTCGTGTGGCCGCGCGACGGGCTCAAGCCCGGCATCGCGTCGGTCAAGATCACGCGCCAGTGGTACGCGCCCGTCGCGGGCATCTACATCGCCGCGTGCGGCCTCTACGCCCTGATCGGCTTCCCGCTCGACGACGTCTGGCACCGCCTCTTCGGCCAGGACGTGACCCTCTGGGGCCCGACGCACCTCATGCTGATCGGCGGCGCGGGGCTTTCGACCGCGGGCATCATCCTGCTGCGTCGCGAGGGTGAGTTCTCGGCCGAGTACGAGGACCGCGGCGGCCTCGCACGATTCCTGACCTACGGCGCGGCCTTCGGTGGCCTGCTGATCGGGCTGTCGGTCTTCCAGGCGGAGTTCGACTTCGGCATCGCCCAGTTCCGCATGGTCTTCGCGCCCATGATGATCGCGGCGGCTGCCGGCCTGACGCTCGTCGCGGCGCGCCTCTTCGTGGGGCCCGGCGCCGCTCTGTTCGCCGCAGCCTTCTTCCTGGGCATGCGCGGGCTCGTCTCGTTCATCGTCGGTCCGGTCTTCGGACAGGCCGACCACGTGTTCCCGCTCTACCTCGGCAGCGCGCTGCTGGTCGAGCTGCTCGCGCTCACGGCCCTGCGGCGCCGGTTCCTCGCGTTCGGTGCCGTCGCGGGTCTGCTGATCGGCACGGTCGGCTCCGTCATCGAGAAGCTGTGGAACGACCAGGTCTTCCAGTTCGCGTGGACCCAGGACATGTGGCTCGAGGGCCTGGCCATGACGGTCCCCGTCGCGATCGGCTCGGGGCTGTGTGGCGCCCTGTTCGCCCTCGGTCTCGAGGGCCGTCTTCCGTCGAGGGCAGTGGGCCGCACGATCGTCACGGCCTCGATCCTCGTGACGTCGGCCGCGGTCGCCAACGGCCTGTGGGCCACGGTGCCCGACGACGCCACGGCCACGTTCGAGACGACGCAGATGTCGACGCCCACGGGCGACGTCATGACCGTGACCGCCACGCTGTCGGACGGCCTCGTCGACGGCGACCCCACGTGGGTCCAGATCACGGCCTGGCAGGGCGGCGGCGAGGGGGTCGTGACCGACAACCTCAAGAAGGTCGGTGACAACACCTACGAGTCCACGATCCCGATCCCGGTCGGCGGCAGCTGGAAGACGCTCCTGCGCGTGCAGGACGGGCGCACGCTGACGGCGGCGCCGATCTACCTGGCGCCCGACGAGGCGATCGATGCCGAGGAGTTCACCGTCACCGACGGCGAGCCGGTCGAGTTCGTGCCGGAGATCGAGATCCTGCAGCGCGAGCGTGACTTCAGTGCGCCGGCCTGGCTGTGGGGGGTCGCGAACCTGGTCGTGCTGGTCACGAGCCTCGCGGTGCTGATCGGCATCTGCGTCTCGGTCTCCCGTTTCTCGACGCGGCTGCGCGAGCAGGCGGCGACGGATGCGGCGGCGCGCGACACCGTCTCGGGATGACGAGCGCGCTCGAGCTCGCCTCGGGGGTCGTGTTCCAGGCTCACCACCCGCTGATCCTGGCGATCCCGGCCTTCGTGCCGGCGATCGTGGTGGTCGGGGTCGTCGTCTACGTGGCCCGGAAGGACCGGCTCGACGAACGACGCGAGCAGGAGCTGCTCGAGCGGGGGCTCGACGAGCTCCCGGACGACCTGAGGAACATCGACGACGATCGGGGGGACCGATGAGGAGGATCGCCACGGCGGCCGCGGTGACGCTGGTGCTGACTCTGGGGGCGTGTGGCGAAGAGGGGGACGCAGGCGCAGGAGGCGAGCCGACACCCAGCGCGAGCGCCGAGCCGACCGACTCCCAGGAGCCGGCCGACGATGCCGTCGTGGTCGACGTGACGCTGGCCGACGACGGGCCGACGCCGCGGGGCGATCGGGTCGACGTCGAGGTCGGCCAGACGGTCCGGCTCGTCGTG
>JAHEXN010000003.1:11490-29373 GCA_023252095.1 Actinomycetes bacterium
CGTTGGAGGTTGCGGCCGGCGCGTCGGGCGAGCTGGAGCTCACGATCGACCGTCCGGGTCAGGTCGCGGTGGAGTCGCACCACGCCGACGCGGTCATCGTGCAGCTCGTCGTCTCGTGAGCGCGGTCGCCCTCGTCCTGCCGGCCCACGGCATCGGAGGGGCCACCGACCTGCCGATCCCGTTCACGACGGCGATCATCGGTGCGTCCTGGGCCCTCACGATCTCCTTCGCGGTCCTGGCCCTCGCCTGGAAGGAACCTCGGCTCCAGGCCGTCGGCCCCGCAGCAGAGCCGCCGCGGCGCCGACCGTGGTTGGCCGTCGTGGGTCTGCTCCTCACCGCGTGGGTCCTGGCGGCACTGTTCGCCGGACCCGCCGACGCGTCCAACGGCGGCCTGGGTGCCGTGTACGTCTGGGTCTGGGTGGGGCTCGTGCCGCTGGCGCTGGCGTTCGGCCACGTCTGGCGTGACCTGTCGCCATGGCGCACCGTCCAGGCCGTCCTGGGCCGCGCCCTCGGCCGGCCCGAGGGCTTCGTGGCCTGGCCGGCTCGCCTCGGGTACTGGCCGGCGGCCCTCGGCCTGCTCGCCTTCGTGTGGCTCGAGCTCGCCTCGCCCGACCCGGGCAGCGTCGAGGCCGTGCGGTGGTGGGTCGGTGTCTACGTCCTGGCGATGCTCGTCGGCGGTGTCGTGGTGGGGCCGACGTGGTTCGACCGCGCCGATCCCTTCGACGTGTACAGCGCCGTGGTCGCCCGGCTGTCGCCGTTCGTCCTCGACGGCAGGTGGCGGCTGCACAACCCGTTGCGCAGCCTGACGCAGGTGCCGGTGGCCCCTGGCCTCGTCGGCGTCCTGGGCGTCCTTCTGGGCTCGACCGCGTTCGACTCGTTCTCGGCGTCGCCGTTCTGGCAGCGCCGCGACGTCGGCGACCTCGAGCAGGCCGCCGCGCTCGTGGGGTTCTGCCTGGTGGCGGGCGGGCTGTTCGCGGCGGCCGCGGCGGCCACCGGCGGCGTGTCCAGGGCCGAGCGCCGCGCGCTGCCGGGCGACCTGGCGCACACGCTCGTGCCCATCGTCGTCGGCTACATCGTGGCGCACTACGCGACGTACCTGGTCGAGAAGGGGCAGGAGACGCTGATCCTCCTGCTCGACCCGTTCGGTAGGGGCTGGGAGCCCTTCGGGGAGCTGAGCGTGTCGTACTTCCTGTCGCGCGATCCCGAGCTGCTCGCCTCGCTCAAGGTCACGGCCGTCGTGGTGGGTCACATCGTCGCGGTGCTGGCCGCCCACGACCGCGCGCTCGTGGTGCTGCCCCGCAGCCACCGCCTCACGGGGCAGCTCGCGATGCTGTTCGTCATGATCGCGTTCACGTTCACGGGCCTCTGGCTGCTCTTCAGCGTCTGAGCAGGTCCATCCCGCGACGGCGTGCCGCGACACCCCCACCTCTTTGCACTCGCCATGGGCGAGTGCTAACTTCGACATTGGCACTCGTCTGCTGAGAGTGCCAGAACCCATCGGTCGGACCGGTGAGGTCGCCGCCGCAGGGGAGCAGGGTTCCCCGAAGGCCGGAGGCCGTCCGTCGCGGGCACCCCCGACCGATCCCCATTCACGCAACTGACGCGGAGAGACAGCACCATGGCCAAGTCCATTGCATTCAACGAGGAAGCCCGGCGCGGCCTCGAGCGCGGTATGAACCAGCTCGCCGACGCCGTCAAGGTCACGCTCGGCCCGAAGGGTCGCAACGTCGTCCTGGAGAAGAAGTGGGGCGCCCCCACGATCACGAACGACGGCGTGTCCATCGCCAAGGAGATCGAGCTCGAGGATCCCTACGAGAAGATCGGCGCCGAGCTCGTCAAGGAGGTCGCCAAGAAGACCGACGACGTCGCGGGCGACGGCACCACCACCGCCACGGTCCTGGCCCAGGCGCTCGTGCGCGAGGGCCTGCGCAACGTCGCCGCCGGCGCCAACCCGATGGGCCTGAAGAAGGGCATCGAGGCCGCCGTGGCCGCCGTCAGCGAGCAGCTGCTCGCGATGGCCGTCGACGTCGAGACCAAGGAGCAGATCGCCTCCACCGCGTCCATCTCGGCCGCCGACACCACGGTCGGCGACATCATCGCCGAGGCCATGGACAAGGTCGGCAAGGAGGGCGTCATCACGGTCGAGGAGTCGAACACGTTCGGCCTCGACCTCGAGCTCACCGAGGGTATGCGCTTCGACAAGGGCCACCTGTCGGGCTACTTCGTGACCGACCCCGAGCGCATGGAGACGGTCCTGGAGGACCCCTACATCCTCATCGTCAACAGCAAGATCAGCTCGATGAAGGACCTCCTGCCGCTCCTCGAGAAGGTCATGCAGTCGGGCAAGCCGCTCGTCATCATCGCCGAGGACGTCGAGGGCGAGGCCCTCGCGACGCTCGTCGTCAACAAGATCCGCGGCATCTTCAAGTCGGTCGCCGTCAAGGCCCCCGGCTTCGGTGACCGCCGCAAGGCGATGCTGGAGGACATCGCGATCCTCACCGGTGGCGAGGTCATCAGCGAGGAGGTCGGCCTCAAGCTCGAGAACGCTGACATCACGCTGCTCGGCACCGCTCGCAAGGTCGTCACGACCAAGGACGAGACCACGATCGTCGAGGGTGGCGGCGACGAGGCCCAGATCGCCGGTCGGGTCAACCAGATCCGTGCCGAGATCGACAACTCCGACTCCGACTACGACCGCGAGAAGCTCCAGGAGCGCCTCGCGAAGCTGGCCGGCGGCGTGGCCGTCATCAAGGTCGGCGCGGCCACGGAGGTCGAGCTCAAGGAGCGCAAGCACCGCATCGAGGACGCCGTCCGCAACGCGAAGGCAGCCGTCGAAGAGGGCATCGTCGCCGGTGGTGGCGTGGCGCTCGTCCAGGCCACGAAGCTCGCGTTCGAGAAGCTCGACCTCGAGGGTGACGAGGCCACGGGCGCCAACATCGTCCGCAAGGCGTCGTCGGCCCCGCTCAAGCAGATCGCGATCAACGCGGGTCTCGAGGGTGGCGTCGTCGCCGAGAAGGTCGCCAACCTGGAGCCGGGTCACGGCCTCAACGCGGCCACGGGCGAGTACGTCGACCTCCTGGCCGCGGGCATCATCGACCCGGCCAAGGTCACGCGGTCGGCGCTGCAGAACGCGGCGTCCATCGCGGCACTGTTCCTCACGACCGAGGCCGTCGTCGCCGACAAGCCTGAGCCGGTCGCCGCCGGTGGGGGCGCGCCCGACATGGGCGACATGGGTGGCATGGGCTTCTGAGCCCCGTCAGCTGACTGCTCGCACAGGGCCCCGGACCACCAGGTCCGGGGCCCTGTGTCGTTCCCTCGGCTCACCGCTTCACGTTGTCGGTGCTCGCTGGCAGGGTGGGGCCGTGACACGGTCAGAGGTCCCGCCGGAGTGGGTCGAGCGGTTCGACGCCGTGCTGCGGGCGTTCCCGGAGTCCCGGCGCGAGAAGGCGTGGACGGGCACCCGGTGGCGCGTCCGCAGCGCCACGGTCGCGCACCTCTTCGGGGGCGAGGACCAACGGCTGCGGGCCACGTTCCGCGCCGATCCGGACGAGGTCGCGGCCTTCGTGCACCTGGGTGGCCCGCGATTCCGTGTCGGCGGCTGGGGGTCGGACGCCGTGGGCCTGGTGCTCGACGACCCGCAGCACCCGATCGACCCCGCCGAGGTCGCCGAGCTCCTGACCGACTCGTACTGTCGGCAGGCTCCTCCGGCGCTCGCCGCGCTCGTCGAGCGCCCGGGGGAGTAGCGTCGCGGGCGTGGAGCGCCTCGAGCTGACCAGTGCCGGTGGAGCACGCCTGTCGGTCCTCGACCACGGGGCCGCGATCGACGCCTGGGTGCCCGCGCCGGGCTCGGGTGCGAGCGTCGTGGTGTCGCGCGCGCCGTCCGACCGGTTGGCCGCCGCGGCACCTTACTGCGGCGTCGTGGTGGGTCGCTACGCCAACCGCATCGCCGGGGCGTCGGTCACGATCGACGGGGTCACGCACCGCCTCGACGCGAACGAGGGATCCTCCACGCTGCACGGCGGGAGCCACGGCTTCGACCGGCGGACCTGGCAGGTCGTCGACCGTGCCGAAGACCGGGCGGTGCTCCGCCTCGAGAGCCCCGACGGCGACCAGGGGTTCCCCGGCACCCTCGTGGCCACCGTCGAGTACCGGCTCCACGACGACGCCGTCGACGTCGAGCTCACGGCGGTCACCGATGCGTCGACCGTCGTCAGCCTGGCGAGCCACCCGTACTTCGAGCTCGGACCCTCACCCGTCGTCACGGTGCCGGCGGAGCTCTACCTGCCGGTCGACGTGCACGGCATCCCGCATCCCGGCACGGCCCCGGTCGACGGCACGCGGTTCGACCTGCGTGCCGGGCTCGCGGTCTCGCCGAGCAGCGGCTTCGACCACGCGTGGCTGGTTCCGGGCCACGGCCACCGGCGCGTGGCCAGCATCGCGGCGGCCGACGGGTCGCGCCGGGTCGACGTCCTGAGCGACCGACCGAGCGTGCAGGTCTACACCGGAGGGTCGGCCGGCGGCGTCGCGATCGAGGCCCAGCAGGTGCCCGACGGCCCGAACCGGCCGGACGTCCCCGTGGTGCTGCGCCCGGGCGAGGTCTACGCCTCGCGCACCCGCTGGGCGTACTCGAACGCCAACGAGCGGTAGCGGTCGACGATCTCGGGACGGTGCTCGCCGTCGAGCACCTCCGAGGTCACTGCGGCCCACGCCGGGGGCTCGGTGCTGCCGCTGAGCACCCAGGCGGCCTGGCGAGCGGCACCGAGGGCCACGTACTCGGCGGCCTGCGGCACGGTGACCGGCATCCCCAGCACGGCGGGCGCGACGGCCCGCACGGCCTCGGACTGTGCACCACCGCCGACGAGCGTCACCGAGCGGGCGGCGATGCCCTGCGCGCGCAGGGCGTCGAGAGCTCCGTGGAGCAGGCACCAGAGTCCCTCCACGGCCGCCCGTGCCAGGTTCTCGCGTGTCATGGAGCCCAGCGTCATTCCCTCGAGCGAGCCGGTGGCGGTGGGCAGGTTGGGGGTGCGCTCGCCCTCGAGGTACGGCAGGTGCACCAGCCCACCGGCACCGGGCTCGGCCGCGAGGGCCAGCGCCGAGAGCCCGGCGTGGTCGACGCCCAGCAGTCGCGCGGTGGCGTCGAGCACGCGGGCGCCGTTGAGCGTGGCCGCCAGGGGGAGGTGGTGACCAGTGGCGTCGGCGAATCCGGCGATCAGGCCGGTCGCGTCGTGCGTCGTGGTCGCCGCCACGGCGGCGACCACGCCGGACGTGCCGATCGAGATGCTGGTGTCGCCCGGCGCGAGGCCCAGGCCCAGGGCGGCCCCGGCGTTGTCGCCGCAGCCCGGCCCGAGGAGGTGGCCGGGTCCTTCGACGCCCTCCGAGGGGCCCAGGATGCGGGGGAGCACGAGCGCATCGGCGTCACGGCGCAGCGCGAGGGCCAGGAGGTCCCGCCGGTACTGCCCGTGGGTGTCGACGTAGCCGGTGCCGGAGGCGTCGGAGCGGTCGGTCACGAGGTCCTCGAGCCGGCCGGTGCCGCGCAGGCGCCACGTCAGCCAGTCGTGCGGCAGCGCCACCGCGGCGATCCGCGCGGCCAGCGCCGGCTCGTGGTCGGCCATCCACCGCAGCTTCGTGACGGTGATGGAGGCGACCGGCACGGTGCCGGTGTCGTCGGCCCAGGCCCGTGCCCCCCGCTCGCGCACGAGGTCGGCCGCGGCCTGCCCCGAGCGGGTGTCGTTCCACAGCAGGGCCGGCCGCAGCACGGCACCGTCGGCGCTGAGCGCCACGAGGCCGTGCTGCTGCCCGCCGACCGAGACCGCAGCGACGTCGTCGAGACCGCCGGCCGCTGCCAGTGCCTCCTGAAGGGCTCGCCACCAGTGCTCGGGGTCGACCTCGGTGCCCTCGGGGTGGCGGGCGCGGCCGGACCGGACGACCCGGCCGTCGGCAGCGTCGACCACCACGACGGTGCACGACTGGGTCGAGGAGTCGACTCCCGCGACGAGCGTCACGGTCAGCCGATGAGGTGCTCGACGGCGAGCTGCTGGAGCGCGACGAAGCCGAAGTCACGCTCGGCCGCGACCTCGGGGTCGAAGCCGTCGTCGCCGGCGAGCAGGTCGGCCACGGTCTCACCCGGGGCCATCGTGGGCTCGGCGAGCTCGAACAGGCCGGCGTAGGTCATGGCCTCCTGCACCCGGGGGTCGGCGCGGAACGCCGTGGCCTTCTCGGCCAGGGCGATGTAGGTGCTCATGCAGGCCTCGGCCGAGGCCCAGACGCCGTCCATGTGCTCGGTGCGCGAGGGCTTGTAGTCGAAGTGGCGCGGACCCGTGTAGCGCGGGCCGTCGGGCGTGGCCGGGAAGCCGTTCTCGAGCAGGTCGACCGTGAAGAAGGCTGAGATGAGGTCGCCGTGCCCGAACACGA
This sequence comes from Actinomycetes bacterium, assembly GCA_023252095.1. Taxonomy (GTDB): domain Bacteria; phylum Actinomycetota; class Actinomycetes; order Propionibacteriales; family Nocardioidaceae; genus Aeromicrobium. The sequence continues at coordinate 17,902 of JAHEXN010000003.1, forward strand.
GGTCCTGGTCGTACTTCAGACCGCGCTGGCCGTTGAGGTCGATGTGGAACAGCTTGTCGTGCCACAGGGCCTGGCCGAGCGTGTGCGTGTAGTTGAGGTTGGCCATCTGCTCGTGGCCCGTCTCGGGGTTGAGGCCCACGATGTCGCCGTGCTCGAGCTCGGAGATGAGCGCCAGGGCGTGGCCGGCGGTCGGCAGGAAGATGTCGCCGCGGGGCTCGTTGGGCTTGGGCTCCAGGCCGATCCGGAGGTCGTAGCCCTGGGACTTGATGTAGCCCGCGATCGTGTCGATGCCTTCCTTGTAGCGCTCGTGCGCCGCGTGGACGTCCTTCGACCCGTCGTACTCCGAGCCCTCACGGCCGCCCCACATGACGAACGTCGAGGCGCCGACGGACGCGGCGATGTCGACGGCGCGCAGGACCTTGCGCAGGCCGAAGCGCCGGACGCCGCGGTCGTTCGAGGTCAAGCCACCGTCCTTGAAGACGGGGTGGCTGAAGGTGTTGGTCGTGACCATCTCGATCACGAGGCCGGCCGCATCGGCGGCGTCCTTGACGGCGCCGACGGCCCGCTCGCGCTCGGCCTCGTCGGCGTCGAACGCGAAGACGTCGTTGTCGTGGAACGTGATGCCCGAGGCGCCGAGCTCGGCGAGCCGCGAGACGTACTCGGTGGGGTCGAGCGCGGGACGTGTCGCCGCGCCGAAGGGGTCGTTGCCGGTCCAGCCGACGGTCCACAGACCGAAGGAGAAGCGGTCGTCGGGGGTGGGGCGGCGGACCGTCATGAAGAGCTCCTCGTGATTAGTTCGATGAGTGAACTTAAGTCGCTCGGTCCGCTACTGTCAATGCATGGTCGAACCGGGCTCCACGTCGTGGGGTGAGTCGGCACCCGTCGCGGTGCGGCAGTCGAGCCTGCGCGAGCGCAATCTCGCCGCGATCGTCGCGGCCGTGTGCCGCGCCGACGTCCCGCCGTCACGGGCTGATCTCGCGACCGAGCTCTCCATGACGCGGGCGACCGCGGGACGCCTGGTCGACGAGCTCGTCGCCGCCCGTGTCGTCGACGAGGTCGATCGGTCGCAAGGAGGACGTGGCCGGCCGGCCAAGGGGCTGCTCCCGGGGACCGGCATTGTCGGTCTGGGGCTCGCGGTCGAGACCGATCGTCTGCTCGTGCGCGCGGTCGACCTGCGGGGTCGGGTCATCGGCCAGCGGGACGTTCCGTCGGGTCCGCGCGACGCCGAGCTGGTGCTCGACGCGTTGGCGCACGAGGCGCGGGAGGTCCGGCGGGGGCTCCAGGGGCGCCGGCTCGTCGGCGTCGGCGTGGCCGTTCCGGGCATCGTGACCGACGACGGGCGCCTCCGGCGCGCCCCTAACCTGGGCTGGAACGACGTCGACGTCGCGGGGATCCTGGCCTCGGTCGGCGGTCGGTACCCGGTCCAGGTCGCGAACGAGGCCGACATGGCGGCGCTCCTGGAGGCCCAGCCGCGACCGGGCCGGCCGGGACCGTGGTCGGACTTCGTCCACGTCTCCGCCGCGGTCGGCGTGGGCGGCGCGATCGTCTCCGGCGGGCGGGTGGTGGCGGGTGAGCACGGCGCTGCGGGCGAGCTGGGCCACGTGTGCGTCGACCCGTCGGGTCCGGCCTGTGGGTGTGGGTCGACGGGGTGCCTGGAGCAGTACGTGGGCATCAGGGCCCTGGCGGAGGTGTCGGGCCTGCCGCGCGAGCGAGTGGCCGAAGGGCTCGCTGCGGGTGCGGTCGCAGGTGATCCTCGGTGCCTCGCCGCCGTGGAGCAGGTCACGCACGCGCTGAGCGTCGCGCTGGCCAGCGTCGTCAACGTCGTGGGCATCTCGTCGGTCGTGCTGGGTGGGCACCTCACCGCCCTCGACGTCGCGACGATCGAGTCCATCCGGTCGCGCCTCGACGCCCGGGTGCTCGGATCGCGCTGGAAGCCCGTGCAGGTCAGGCCGGCGCGAGGTGACCAGACCGCGGCCGCGACGGGGGCCGCCCACCGGGCCCTGGCCGACGTCCTGGCTCGTCCGGCGGCTTGGGTCTAGCAGTCCGTTTTCGAGGTTTGTCAGGAAATCTGGGCGAAACACTGGACGTGACCCCCGTCACCTGCATATGTTGTGCGACACAACAATTGACGCCGAGTCACTCACACCTGTGCGGCCCGGCACCCCATTTCGCACCACAGAGCTAGGAGGCGTCCGCATGAAGCGAACGCGCAACATCATGGTGGCCGTCGCGATGGCAGCGACGCTGTCGCTCGCGGCCTGCGGCAGTGACGACGGCGACAGCGGCAGCGACTCGTCCGACGGCAAGATCGGCGTGATCCTGCCCGACACCAAGTCGTCGGTCCGCTGGGAGAGCGCCGACCGCCCGGCTCTCGAGGCAGCGTTCAAGGACGCCGGCGTCGACTACACGATCCAGAACGCCGAGGGTGACGCCGAGAAGATGGCGACGATCGCCGACGGCATGATCGCCGACGGCGTCACGGTCCTCGCGATCGTCAACCTCGACTCCGACTCCGGTGCCGCGATCCAGGAGAAGGCGGCCTCGCAGGGCGTCAAGACGATCGACTACGACCGTCTGACCCTGGGCGGCTCGGCCGACTACTACGTCTCCTTCGACAACACCGTCGTCGGCGAGCTGCAGGGTCAGGGCCTGGCGGACTGCCTCGGCGACGAGTCGGCCAACATCATCTACCTGAACGGCAGCCCGACCGACAACAACGCCACGCTGTTCTCGGCGGGTGCGCACAGCGTCCTCGACCCGATCAGCTCCTACAAGCCGGTCGGCGAGCAGGCCGTCCCGGAATGGGACAACGAGCAGGCCGTCACGATCTTCGAGCAGCTGTACACGCAGGCCGGCGGCGACGTCCAGGGCGTCTACGCGGCCAACGACGGTCTCGCGGGCTCGGTCATCTCGATCCTGGAGAAGAACGGTCAGGCCGGTCAGGTCCCCGTCACGGGTCAGGACGCCACGGTCGAGGGCCTGCAGAACATCCTCGCCGGCACGCAGTGCATGACGGTCTACAAGTCCGCCAAGCTCGAGGCCGGTGCGCTCGCCGACGCCGCGATCGCCCTGGTCAACGGCGACGAGGCCGAGACCAACGGCACGACCAAGGACGCCACGGGCGACCGCGACGTCCCCTCGGTCCTGCTGACGCCGGAGTCCATCACGAAGGACAACGTCAAGTCGGTCGTCGATGACGGCGGTGTCAAGGCCGAGGACCTCTGCGAGGGCGACGAGTTCGCCGCACTCTGCGAGGCGGCCGGCATCTCCTGATGCCACTGGCTCCGCTCCTCGAGGCGCTCCGCGCGTCTCGAGGAGCGGAGCCCCGCTCGTCCCCACCCTTCATCCCCTTGTCTCGGAGGACCGCATGACCGGCACCCCGCTCCTGGAGCTGCGGAACGTCAACAAGATCTTCGGCGCCGTCCACGTCCTGCACGACGTGAACTTCGCCGTCCACGCCGGCCAGGTCACGGCCCTCGTCGGTGACAACGGCGCCGGCAAGTCCACGCTGGTCAAGACCGTGGCCGGCATCTACGCCGCCGACTCCGGTGAGCAGTACTTCGAGGGCCAGCCGGTCCACATCACGAGCCCGAAGGCCGCCTCGGCGCTGGGCATCGAGGTCGTCTACCAGGACCTCGCCCTGTGCGACAACCTCGACATCGTCGAGAACATGTTCCTCGGCCGGGAGCTCAAGAAGGGCATTGCCCTCGACGAGTCCACGATGGAGCAGCGCGCCCGCGAGACGCTCGCGTCCCTGTCGGTGCGCACCGTCAAGTCGGTGCGCCAGGGCGTGGCCAGCCTCTCGGGCGGGCAGCGCCAGACCGTCGCGATCGCCAAGGCCGTGCTCTGGAACTCCAAGGTCGTGCTGCTCGACGAGCCCACCGCGGCCCTCGGCGTGGCGCAGACCCGCCAGGTGCTCGACCTCGTGCGGCGCCTCGCCGACCAGGGCCTCGGTGTCGTGCTGATCTCGCACAACATGAACGACGTGTTCGAGGTCGCCGACCGCATCACCGCGCTCTACCTGGGCCGGGTCGCTGCCGACGTCGCGACCAAGGACGTCACCCACGGACAGATCGTCGAGCTCATCACGGCGGGCCGCAGCGGCTCCCTGGGGCTCGCTCCGTCCGCCGCACCCGCCTGATCCCCACCCCCACGACTTCGAGAGCAGGAACCAGATGTCCACCGACACGACCCCGACGTCCGGGCTCGCCGGGTCCGACTTCGCGTCGGACGCCCACAGCGCCGCCGGACTGCGCGAGGCCGGCCGCGACTACCTGATCCGCCTGAGGGGCGGCGACATGGGCGCCCTGCCGGCGACCCTCGGTCTCCTCACCCTGGTGATCGGCTTCAGCCTCGCGAGCGACACCTTCCTGACCGAGCTCAACATCGCCAACCTCATCACCCAGGCCGGCGCGATCTGCGTGCTCGCGATGGGTCTGGTCTTCGTCCTGCTGCTCGGGGACATCGACCTGTCCGCCGGCTTCACCGGCGCAACAGGTGCCGCTGTGATGGCCCTGATGATCCGGGACCAGGGCCTGGGGTGGCCGGTCGCCGTCCTCGCCGGTGTCGCGACGGGTGCGGTGATCGGTCTGGTCATCGGCCTGCTGGTCGCCAAGCTCGGCATCCCGTCCTTCGTCGTGAGCCTGGCCTTCTTCCTCGGTCTGCAGGGTGCTCTGCTCCGCATGATCGGTGAGGGCGGTTCGGTCCGGGTCGACGACGACTTCATTCGTGGCATCTCGATCGACAACATGTCTGTCGTCGCCGGCTGGTCCCTCGCCGGGGGCGTCGTCGCCCTGTTCGCCCTCGCGTCGCTGCTGAAGCATCGCCGTCAGGTGCGCCAGAACCTCCAGCACCTGCCGCTCAGTGTCGTGCTGGTCAAGATCGCGGGCCTCGCGGTCGTCGTGCTCGGCATGACCGCCGTCCTCAACGCGAACCGGAGCAAGAACCCGAACTTCCCGATCGAGGGCATTCCGTGGGTCCTGCCCCTCGTCGGCTTCCTCCTGGTCTTCTGGACGTACGTGCTGACGCGCACGACGTTCGGCCGCCACCTCTACGCCGTCGGCGGCAACAAGGAGGCGGCCCGCCGCGCCGGCATCAATGTCGACCGGATCCGTGTCCAGGCGTTCATGATCGGCTCGTCGATGGCGGCGATCAGCGGCATCATCGCTGCCTCCAACGCGGGCAAGGTCTCGGCCTCCTCCGGCGGCAGCAACACGCTCCTCTACGCCGTGGGTGCGGCCGTGATCGGCGGCACGAGCCTGTTCGGTGGCCGGGGCAAGGCCCGCGACGCCGTGATCGGCGGTCTTGTGATCGCCACGATCGCCAACGGCCTCGGTCTGCTCGACCAGCCCAGCTACATCAACTTCGTCGTCACGGGTTCGGTCCTCCTGCTCGCGGCCGCGGTCGACGCGGTGTCCCGACGTCGGCGCTCGGCCGCCGGCGTCGGCTAGCGTGCCCGGCGTGACGCGCACGGGCACCGGGACCAACCAGGAGGCCGTGCGGCGTCACAACCTCGGCACGGTCCTGCGCTCGGTGCACCGCACCGGCAGCACCTCCCGGGCCTCGCTCACGAATCAGATGGCGCTCAACCGCAGCACGATCGGCGGGCTCGCGTCGACGCTCGAGGAGCTGGGGCTCGTGCGGAGCTCCGGGCCCGTGGCGTCACGCAGCGGAGCCGGACGGCCCTCGGCCGGGCTCGAGGTCGTGTCGCGCCGTGCGTACGTGCTCGCGATCGACGTCGCGGTCGACCGGGTCGTGGTGGGTCGCGTCGGCCTCGGCTGCGACGTCGAGGTGCGGGCTCGCGTGAGCCTGCCGCCCGAGCCAGCGCCGGAGCACGTCGCAGAGACCATCGTCGGGCTCGTCGCCGCGGTGCGGGCCGACGCGCCTGCGGACTCCTCGCTCGTCGGCGTCGGCATCAGCGTCCCGGGCGTGGTCCGTCAGGCCGACGGGGTCGTGGTGTTCGCCCCCAACCTGGGCTGGCACGAGGTGCCCTTCGAGAAGCTCGTGCGCGAGCGTCTCGATCTGGACGTCGCGCACGTCCTGGGCAACGACGCCGACCTCGGTGCCCTCGCCGAGCACGTCCGCGGAGCCGGGGTCGACGTCGACCACCTGGTGTACGTCTCCGGTGACGTCGGTGTCGGTGCCGGGGTCATCACGGCCGGGCGGCCGCTCGGTGGCGCGGGCGGGTTCGCGGGCGAGATGGGGCACATGTCGTACGACCCGAACGGTCGCCGCTGCCACTGTGGCAACCGCGGATGCTGGGAGACCGAGATCGGTGCCGTCGCGATCGCCCGGGCGATCGGCGCACCCGCCGACGTCGTGCCCACGCTCGACGCCGTGCTCGACGACTTCGACGGCCCGGCGGAGTCGTTGCACGAGATCGCCCGCCATGTGGGCCACGGCCTCGCGAACGTCGTCAACCTGCTGAACCCGCAGGTCGTGGTCCTCGGTGGCTACCTGGCCTCGCTCCACCGGCTCGTCGAGCCGCAGATCCTCGCCGCGTTGCGGCAGGGCGTCATGGCCGCGCCCGGGGCGCAGGTCCGGCTGACGCGTCCGGCACTGGGTGGCGACTCCGTCCTCGTGGGCGCGGCCGAGGCGGCGTTCGAGTCGCTGCTCGCCGACCCCGCGGGTGTGCTGGGCGGCTGACCGGACCCCGTGCGCGATGATGCGGTCATGAAGGACGCACACCGGCAGCGACTGCGCGAGGCGGGTGCGCGGGCCGAGGCGGTCGACGCCCAGACCTGGACCCCGCTCGTCGAGGGCGTCCCGCAGTGGTGGCACGACTGCGACAACGCGCTGTACCTGGCCGACGGCGCCTACCTCCCGACGCGGGTGCTCGACCAGCTCATGATGTTCCCGATGCGGGACGTCGTGATCGCGGTCGGCTCGCCGATGGAGCACCTCACGTCGCTGCTGGTCGGTGGCGACCGGGCGACGGTCTTCGTGGGCGAACGGGTCGTGCTGACGGCCGGCGAGATCTACTGCGGTGCCGAGTCGCAGGTCGTGCTGCACGGTCCCGTCGTGGCGACGCGACAGCCCGTCATCGACGCCCGGAACGGCGGGTCGATCGTCGTCGAGGGCGACCAGCTGTGGGCGGCCGACGTGTACGTCGCGACCGACGACATGCACCGTCTGACCGACGTCGCGACGGGCGACCGGATCAATCCGTTCGGCGCGCACGTACGGATCGGCCGGCACGTCTGGCTCTGCCGTGAGGCCGTCGTGACGGGCCACGTCGAGATCGGCGAGGACGCCTGCGTCGGGATGCGCAGCCTCGTGCGCGGGCAGAAGGTGCCCGCCGGCACGGTCGTGGCCGGAGTGCCGGCCCGGGTCGTCCGCGAGGGCACGACGTGGAGCTTCGAGGACACGCCCTAGGCACACGTGGTCGGGCCCACACCGCCGTGTCTCGCATCGTGAACGGTGTTCCGGTGCCCGACGGCGATCTTCCTACGGTGGTGGTGCCGGGAGACCCCCGGCCCGACCCCGGAGCCGCGACCCGGCTCCCGCGAACGAAGGAACGTCCCCATGACCACTCAGTCCGACCAGCTCGTCGACGCGCCGAAGAGCCGCAAGGGCCTCCTCGCGGTCGTCATCGTCGTGGTGCTCGCCCTCCTCGCGGGCGGGTACTTCTTCCTGTTCCGTGGCAACGGGGACGCGATCAAGATCGGCGTCGTGGGCGCGAGCGACCCGTACTGGAAGACGTTCGAGGAGACCGCGGCCGACGAGGGCATCGAGGTCGACATCGTGGACTTCACCGACTACACCCAGCTCAACCCCGCGCTCAGCGCGGGCGAGCTCGACCTCAACCAGTTCCAGCACCTGGTGTACCTGGCCGACTACAACGTCGCCAATGACGACGACCTGGCCCCGATCGGCTCGACCGCGATCTACCCGCTGGCGCTGTACTCCAAGAAGTACGACTCGATCGAGGCGATCCCGGACGGCGCGCAGGTCGTGGTGCCCGATGACGCGAGCAACCAGGCCCGTGGTCTGAAGATCCTCCAGCAGGCCGGTCTGATCGAGCTGACCGACGGTGGCACGATCTTCTCCGACCTGTCCGACATCGACACCGCGAACTCCCGGGTCGAGGTCACCGCCGCGGGGGCCGACTTCACCGCCACGAGCCTCGACGACGTCGCCGCCGCCGTCGTCAACAACGACTTCGTCGAGAAGGCCGGCCTGGACTTCGACGGTGCGCTCGCGACCGACGACCCGACCGACCCGGTCGCGGCCCCCTACGTCAACGTGTTCGTCGCGCGCGACAAGGACAAGGACAACGCCGACTACCAGAAGCTCGTCGAGATCTACCAGGACACCAAGGCCGTGACCGACGGCGTGCTCAAGGTCTCCGGAGGCACCGCGGTGCTGCTGAAGACGCCGCCCGCCGACCTGGCGAAGCTGCTCCAGGACACCGAGAAGGTCGTCAAGGCCAACCAGTAGTCACGTCCCGTCTGGCGGTCCGGTGCCATCCTGCGCAGGATGGCACCGGACCGTGTCGCGGTCGAAAGGAAGACCATGGCCCTCATCGAGCTCGACGGCGTCTCCGTGACGTTCCCACCCCGCAACCGTCGGGGTGAGCCCGTGCGCGCCGTCCAGGACGTGTCGCTGTCGGTCGAGGCCGGCGAGATCGTGGGCATCGTCGGGTACTCCGGCGCCGGCAAGTCGACCCTGCTGCGGGTCGTCAACGCCCTCGAGCAGGCCACGACCGGCCGTGTCGTGGTCGACGGTGTCGACCTGACGACCCTGTCCGAGCGCCAGCTCAACGGGGTGCGCCGCGGCATCGGGATGATCTTCCAGCAGTTCAACCTCTTCACGTCGCGCACGGTCTACGGCAACATCGCCTACCCGCTCGAGGTCGCCGGGCGGTCCAGGACCGAGCAGCGTGAGCGTGTGTCGGAGCTGCTGCACTTCGTGGGCCTGTTCGACAAGGCGCTGGCGTACCCGGAGCAGCTCTCGGGCGGTCAGAAGCAGCGCGTCGGCATCGCCCGTGCGCTCGCCGCCGGGCCGGCGATCCTGCTGGCCGACGAGGCCACGAGCGCCCTGGACCCCGAGACGACGGTGGAGGTGCTCAACCTGCTCAAGCGGGTCAACACCGAGCTGGGTGTCACGGTGCTCGTCATCACGCACGAGATGGAGGTCGTCAAGACGATCGCGGACCGCATCGTCGTGATGGAGGAGGGGCGCATCGTCGAGTCCGGCAGCGCGTTCCAGATCTTCTCCGCCCCGCAGCACCCCGCGACGCGCCGCTTCGTGCGCACGATCGTCGACGACGTCCCGGAGGAGCACGAGCTCGAGCAGCTGCGGCGCCGGCATCCCGGCCGCCTCGTCACGCTCTCGTTCCGGGAGGACGCCACGACGCAGTCGCAGGTGTTCGGCGAGATCATCCGGGCCGGCGTCGAGCTCGAGCTCGTCCATGGCGGCGTCGAGGACGTGCGAGGCCGCAGCTTCGGCCACCTCACGCTGGAGCTCCGCGGCGAGGACGCCGCGGTCGCCGCGGTCGTCGCCCGGATCGGGGAGCTGGTCCCGCTGACGGATCTGGGTACGGGCGAGAAGGGGGTGGCCTGATGGGCGGCGTCCTGGATGGGCTGCGCGACTACTTCCAGCCCGTCATCGACCTGCAGAGCCAGTTCGTCTCGGCGTTCGGCGAGACGCTGTTCCTCGCGGGCATGGGCCTGGTCCTCGGCGGCTTCCTCGGTCTCATCATCGGCACGACGCTCTACGTGACGCGCGCCGGCGGCATCGCGCCGAGCGGCGTCGTCAGCTTCGTGCTCAACGTCCTGGTCAACTTCTTCCGGCCGATCCCGTTCATCCTGCTGGCCGTGGCCCTGCAGCCGTTCTCGCGGGCGATCGGCGTTGACGGGATCGGCACGGGTCACGCGGTGGTTGCGATCGTGTTCGGATCGGCGTTCGGCGTCGGACGGATCGTCGAGCAGAACCTCGTCAGCGTCGACCCGGGCGTGCTCGAGGCAGCCCGGTCCATGGGGGCCTCGCGCTGGCAGGTCATCCGCACCGTGCTCCTGCCGGAGGCCTTCGGACCGCTGATCCTCGGCTTCACGTTCGCCCTGGTCGCGATCGTCGACATGACCGCGATCGTCGGCACGATCGGTGCCGGCGGCCTCGGCCAGCTCGCGCTGACCGAGGGCTACCGGCAGTTCGAGCCGGTCGTCACGTGGACCGCCGTGGTCATCGTGATCCTGATCGTCCAGGTCGGTCAGTTCGCGGGCAACGCCCTGGCCCGCCGGGTCCTCCGCCGCTGACCCTCCGCCCCGGGGCGGCCTCCGCCAGGGTGGGCGGTGGGTCTGCCACCGAATGCGACGGCTGCGCGGGTGGTCGGTGGATCCACCACCTCATGTCAATCCTTTTGGTGGTGGATCCACCGCTCCCCGCCGTGCGTGGGACTTTTGGTGGTGGATCCACCGCCCTGTGGCGGGCCGCTGCCGAGGTGAGCAAGAACGGTCGGGCGCACGGGCGCCCGCCTCGGTCAGACTGAGCAGGTGACCTCTCCGCCCGCCGACGTGCCCCGCGACCGGCTCCGCGAGCTGCTCGACGCCGTGCTCGGCGACGAGAACAGCTCGCTCGGAGCGATGGCCGAGGCCGCCTACGTGTCGCCGTTCCACTTCGCGCGCACCCTGGCGGCTGGGGCCGGTGAGTCGCCCGTCGCGCTGCGACGCCGGGTCATGCTCGAGCGCGCGGCGTGGCGCCTGGCGCGTGGTGCTCGCGTCACGGACGCGGCGCTCGAGGCGGGGTACGAGAGCGTCGACGGGTTCACCCGAGCCTTCGCGCGCGCGTACGGCCACCCGCCGAGCAGCACCCCAGCCCGCACGCCCCACCGACTGCCCGCTCCGAACGGCGTGCACTTCCACCCGCCGATGCACCTCTGGCTGACCGCCGAGGCGAGCCGCTCGGCCGGGCACGAGGTGGTCGAGCTGCAGGTGCACCACGACGTCGCCGACACGAGGGCCTTGCTGGAGCTCGCGGCGGGACTTCCGGCCGCCGTGACGTCGGCACGGACGCGCCCCGGGCAGCTCGTGCTCGACTGGGACGGCCCGGAGGAGTCCGTGGCCGACGTCCTGGGAGCGGTCGTCTGGACCAAGGAGGTCTGGCTCGCCTCGATCGAGGGACTCGACCAGCCGGAGCGTGTCGACCGCGAGCTGCCGGAGCTGCTCGATCACCATCGGGAGATCTCGGCCCGCTGGCTCGCGATGGTCCGCACTGCGGAGTCGACCGGCGCGTGGGGTGACCGTGTCGTCGACGCACTGTGCGACCCACCCCAGAGCTTCATCCTGGGCGGCATCGTCGCGCACGTCCTGACCTACGCGGCGCACCGCCGCCTCATCGTCCGCGCGATGCTGCGCGACGTCGGTATCGAGGTGGACGCCGGCGATCCCCTCGACTGGATCGCCCGAAGGAGCACACCCCGCCCATGACCAACCGCACGACGAAGACGGTCTATGTGACCGCCACGACCCTCGA
>JAHEXN010000003.1:29383-39401 GCA_023252095.1 Actinomycetes bacterium
CCTCGACGACGACAGCCCGTGGTCGCACGACCGGTTCATGGCTGGCGTCGGAGCGATCGTGATGGGTCGGTCCACGTTCGACTGGGTCGAGGACCACCGCGCAGCCACGGGGGACGCGTGGTTCTACGACCAGCCGTCGTGGGTCATGACGACGCGGGAGCTCCCGGTGCCTGACGGGGCCGACGTGCGCGCGGCCGCGGGAGACGTCGCCGAGGTGCACCGCGAGCTCGTGGCCGCCGCCGGCGGCGGAGACGTCTGGGTCGTCGGGGGAGGCGGTCTGGCCACCGCCTTGGCGCAGGCCGGGCTGCTCGACGAGGTCGTCGTCTCGATCGCCCCCGTGACGCTGGGGGCGGGCAAGCCGCTGCTCGACGGCCACGTCGAGCTCGAGCTGCGCGACTCCGGCGTCAACGGCGAGTTCCTCTGCGCCCGCTACGCCGTGGTGCGCACCTGACGTCACCACGTGACCCCTGTCACATGCCGGAGTACCCTTCGGGCATGGGACGCAGCAACGACCTCGCGGTGCCGCCGGGCGCCGACGCGGAACAGCTCGCCCGGTATCTCTCCCGTGTGCACGACGCGTTCGTGTCCACCGGGCTCGCCGATCCGGCTCTCCGCACGCTCGTCCACGACTCGTGGCAGCGCAGCCTCGCGGGTGGCCTCGACCCCGAGTACTCCCTGGCCTCGATCGTGCTCGACGACGACCGGCTCGCCGAGATCCGCGCGTCGCATCCGCTGGCGATCGCGATGCCCGTCATCCGCGAGCTGCTCGTCGAGTCCGCCGCGGAGGCGGGGCACATCGTCGCCGTGAGCGACGCGGTCGGCCAGCTGCTGTGGGTCGAGGGCTCCCACGACCTGCGGGCCCGCGCCGAAGGCATGCACTTCCTGCCGGGCGCCGACTGGAGCGAGGCGAGCGCGGGCACCAACGCACCGGGCACGGCCCTGGCGCTGGACAAGCCGGTCCAGATCTTCGGCCCCGAGCACCTCTCGCGCAACGTCACACCGTGGTCGTGCTCGGCCGCGCCCATCCACGACCCCGACACGGGTGCGGTGCTCGGTGTGCTCGACCTGACCGGCACGGCCGAGGTCGCCACGGTGCAGAGCCTGTCGCTCGTGCGCGCCACGGTCGCCGCGGTCGAGGCCGAGCTCCGCATCCAGCGGCTCAGCCCGCCGGCGTCCGGCCCGTCCGTCGCCGGGTCCGGCTGGACCGTGCCGACCCTGGAGGTGCTGGGTGCCCGCGGTGCCTCGTTCCGGCACGGCACCACGATGTCGCGGCTCGGGTTGCGCCACAGCGAGCTCCTGCTGCTGCTGACCGAGCGACCCGACGGCTGGCGTGCGGGCGAGCTCGCCGTGGCGCTCAGCGACGACGAGCAGGCCGACGTCACGATCCGGGCGGAGATCTCGCGGCTGCGCAGCGTCCTCGGACCCGTCGCCCTGGCCTCGCGGCCGTACCGCCTCGACAACACCGTCGCCACCGACGTCGCCACGGTGCGGCGTGAGCTTGCCGAGGGACGCCTGCGTCAGGCGGTCGCGGCCTACCGCGGGCCGGTCCTGCCCGAGTCGACCGCGCCGGCGGTCATCGAGCTGCGCGACGCCCTGCACCTGCGCGTGCGCAGCTCGCTGCTGGCCAGTGACGACGCCGACGCGATCCTCACGTTCGCCGACACCGCGCACGGCCGCGACGACTTCGAGATGTGGGAGCACGCGCTCGACATCCTGCCGGTCTCGTCACCTCGCTACGCCCAGGTCGAGACCCACGTCGCTCGTCTCGACGACGCCCAGGGCTGAGGCCACCCCCAGATTTGCGCTCGGATGTGTGGTTTCCGCCGCAGAGTTCTGCACAATTCGGCGCAATTCTGGTGGTGGCGGTCAGGTTGACGCGAACGGGACCGCCGCGGGCCCTGGGCGGGTGCGGACGTCGCGGAGGCGCTCGATCCGGTGGCCGTCCTCGCAGACGAGGGCGACATGGGCGCGCGCTCCGCACTCACGGTGCTCGACCTCGACCGCCGGCCCGTCGGGACCGGAGAGGTGCGTGCCGCCCCAGTCAGCCAGCGCGACCATGACGGGTTGCAGGTCGAAGCCCCGAGGCGTCAGCCGGTACTCGTGCCGCTCCCGGTCTCCGGGCTCGCGGTAGGCCACGCGCTGCACGATGCCGTGCTCCACGAGCAGGGCGAGCCGGCTGCTCAGCACTGCGCGCGAGAGGCCGCTGTGGCGCTGCATCAGGTCGAACCGGCGCACGCCGTTGAAGATCTCGCGCAGCACGATGACGGTGCCGGACTCGCCGAGAATCTCCATGGTGCGACCGATCGGACAGTTCGCGACCGACCACTCGAGGGCGGGGGGCGTGCTCATGGCTCCATCCTACGTCTGTTTGACAGACCCAGGTGCGAGTCGCGATGCTGAGTTCGTGACCCAGACTCAGACGTCCTCCGTCGACCCTGCCGCGATGACCGGCTACGAGCAGCTCATGGCGATGCGCGACGGGCTGGTCCCGCCGGCCCCCATCTCCGCCCTCGTCGGCATGGTGGACTTCGACGGCGAGGTGGGTGCGATCCGAGTGGCGCTCGTGCCCGAGGAGCGGCACTACAACCCGCTCGGGACGGTGCACGGCGGCGTCATCTCGACCCTGCTCGACACCGCGGCGGGGTGCTCGGTGCACTCGACGCTCGCGGCGGGGGAGGGTTACACCTCGCTCGACCTCACGGTGAAGTTCCTGCGCGCCATCACGGCCGAGACCGGCCGCATCGAGGCCCACGGCAAGGTCCTGCAGCGTGGTCGGCGCACGGCGCTCGCCGAGGCCCAGATCCTCGACGCGCAGGGGCGACTCCTCGCGCACGCCACGTCGTCCTGCCTGATCTTCTCCTAGCGGGGGCGGCGGGGGAGGTCTCCCACGTGCGGCGCAACGTTGGGGCAACCCGGGGGCAACGAGAGTGTGACTAGCGTCACGTCACGTCACGCCGCCCGGAAACGGGGCGGTGACCCCGACCCCGAAATGGAGTGGTCCGCATGGCCATCTACGCACAGCCCGGCACCGACGGCAGCGTCGTCACCTACAAGCCCCGCTACGACAACTGGATCGGCGGCGAGTACGTCGCTCCGGTCAAGGGTCAGTACTTCGAGAACGTCTCGCCCGTCAACGGGAAGGTCTTCTGCGAGGTTGCCCGCGGTACTGCCGAGGACATCGAGCTGGCCCTTGACGCCGCCCACGCTGCCGCCCCCGCCTGGGGCAAGACCTCGGTCGCCGAGCGGGCCGTGATCCTCAACAAGATCGCCGACCGCATCGAGGAGAACCTCGAGATGCTGGCCGTCGGCGAGACGTGGGACAACGGCAAGCCGGTCCGCGAGACCATGGCGGCCGACCTGCCCCTGGCGGTCGACCACTTCCGCTACTTCGCGGGTGCGATCCGGGCGCAGGAGGGCCACCTGTCGCAGATCGACAACGACACGGTCGCCTACCACTTCCAGGAGCCGCTCGGCGTCGTCGGCCAGATCATCCCGTGGAACTTCCCGATCCTGATGGCGGTCTGGAAGCTCGCGCCCGCGCTGGCCGCCGGCAACGCCGTCGTCCTGAAGCCGGCCGAGCAGACGCCGGCGTCGATCATGCTGCTCGTCGAGCTCGTCGCCGACCTGCTCCCGCCGGGCGTGCTCAACGTCGTCAACGGCTTCGGCACCGAGGCCGGCGCGCCGCTCGCGTCGAGCAGCCGCATCCGCAAGATCGCGTTCACGGGTGAGACCACGACCGGCCGCCTGATCATGCAGATGGCCAGCCAGAACCTCATCCCGGTCACGCTCGAGCTGGGTGGCAAGTCACCCAACGTCTTCTTCGAGGACGTCGCCGCGCAGGACGATGCGTTCTACGACAAGGCGCTCGAGGGCTTCACGATGTTCGCGCTCAACCAGGGCGAGGTCTGTACCTGCCCGAGCCGCGCGCTGATCCAGAACTCGATCCTCGAGCAGTTCCTGCCGGCCGCGACCGAGCGCACCAAGCTCATCAAGCAGGGCAACCCGCTCGACACCGACACCATGATCGGTGCGCAGGCCAGCAACGATCAGCTCGAGAAGATCCTGAGCTACTTCGAGATCGGTGTGCAGGAGGGGGCGCGCATCATCACCGGTGGCGAGCGCGTCGACCTCGGCGGCGACCTGTCGGGCGGCTACTACGTGGCCCCGACGATCTTCCAGGGCCACAACAAGATGCGGGTGTTCCAGGAGGAGATCTTCGGACCGGTCGTCTCGGTCACCGGGTTCGACGACTACGACGACGCGATGAGCATCGCCAACGACACGCTCTACGGCCTCGGTGCAGCGGTGTGGTCGCGCGACACCAACACGGCGTACCGCGCGGGTCGTGACATCCAGGCCGGACGGGTGTGGACGAACAACTACCACGCCTACCCGGCGCACGCGGCGTTCGGCGGGTACAAGTCGTCGGGCATCGGGCGCGAGAACCACCTGATGATGCTCGACCACTACCAGCAGACCAAGAACCTGCTGGTGAGCTACTCGAACAACGCCCAGGGCTTCTTCTGAGCCGACACCTGTGACTCCTCGAGGCCCGGCCCCTTCGGTCGGGCCTCGAGGCCTTCTCCACCGCCTGACCCGAAGGAGCCGTGATGACCGTGGACCGCATCGCCATGACCGACAAGGCCGCCGACCTCCTGCGCGAGCTGCGGGCGTCACACGGCAAGCCCCTGATGTTCCACCAGTCGGGCGGGTGCTGCGACGGCTCGGCCCCGATGTGCTTCACCCAGGGCTTCTACATCGTGGGCCCCACGGACGTGCACCTCGGTGACCTCGACATCGGCCCCGACCCCAAGATCGACCCCGCCGGGATCGTGCCGGTGCACATCTCGCGCGAGCAGTTCAACTACTGGTCGCACACCCACATCACGATCGACGTCGTGCCGGGTCGTGGTGCGGGGTTCTCGATCGAGGGACCCACCGGGAAGCGCTTCATCATCCGGTCCCGCATCTTCACCGAGGAGGAGACCGAGCTGCTGGCGGGAGAGCCGGCCCGGTAAACCGCTGTTACGCTGCACCGGATCGGGCTCCGCCGTCGTACGGTCGGGGCATGTCTCGTGGAACAGGTGGCCACCTCGTGGGCGATGTCGGGTACAAGCTGAAGATCCTGCGTCAGATCGGACTGCTCAAGGTCCAGCCGCCGCACCGCCTGCTCAAGGCCGGGGTCAAGCTCGCGACGTGGGGTCCCGGTTTTCCGTCCGCAGCTGGCGCAGCCGCCGCACGCTTCCCGAACCAGCTCGCGATCATCGACGACGCCGGTGAGATCACGTGGCAGGAGCTCTACGACGAGGTCAACCGCGCCACGGCGGCGCTGGCCACGAAGGGCATCGGTGCGGGCGACTCCGTCGCGCTGCTGTGCCGCAACCACCGCCACATGGTCGTGGCGATGATCGCCCTGATGCAGCGTGGCGCGAAGGTGCTCCTGCTCAACACGATGGCGAGCGCCAACCAGCTCGGTGAGCTCACACGTCGCGAAGGTGCCGGCCTGGCGATCGTCGACCAGGAGTTCCTCACGGTCGCCTCCGAGCTCGACCGGGAGCAGATCCTCGTGGCGTGGGAGGACGACGACACCCACGGCCTGCCGACCCTCGCAAAGCTCGCCGCTGCCGAGTCCTCGAAGCCGCACAAGAAGCCCGAGCGCCCCGGCGGCATCGTGATCTTCACCTCCGGCACGACGGGCTTGCCCAAGGGCGCCAACCGCAAGGAGCCGGAGAACCTCGACCCGCTCATGACGTTCTTCGGGGCGATCCCGTACACGGGCAACTCGACCGTCGTGCTGGCAGCGCCGCTGTTCCACTCGTGGGGCCTGCTCAACTTTGGGTTCGGTCTCTCGACGGTCCCGACCTACGTCCTGCGCCGCAAGTTCAAGCCGGAGCAGGTCCTGGCCGACATCGACCAGTACAAGGCCGACGTCCTGGTCGTCGTGCCGCTCATGATGCAGCGCCTCGTCGACGCCTCCTCCACGGCGGTCGAGAAGAGCGACGTCTCGAGCCTCAAGATCACGGCGAGCAGCGGCTCGGCCCTCGCGGGCGACCTGGCGAACCACTTCATGGACCTGTTCACCGACTCGGTCTACAACTTCTACGGCGCGACCGAGACCGGATGGGTCTCGATCGCCTCCCCGGAGGACCTCCGGGCGGCTCCGGGCACCGCGGGCCGCGTCCCGTGGCGCACGATCGTCAAGATCCTCGACGCCGACGGCAAGGAGGTCCCGCAGGGGGAGACCGGGGTCATCTACGTCGGCAACGAGATGCAGTTCGGTGGCTACACCGACGGCAACTCCAAGTCGTTCGCCGACGGGCTGATGCACTCGGGCGACCTCGGCTACTTCGACGAGGCGGGACGTCTCTTCGTGGCGGGCCGCGACGACGACATGATCATCTCCGGCGGCGAGAACGTGTTCCCGCGTGAGCTCGAGGACGCGCTGATCGAGCACCCGGCGATCACCGACGTCGTCGTGACCGGCATCCCCGACAAAGACTGGGGCCACTGCCTGGCCGCGTACATCGTCGTCAAGGACGGGGAGTCCCTCGACCTCGACACGGTCGTCGCGTACGCGAAGGAGCGGGTCGCACGGTTCGCGGTGCCCCGCAAGGTCAAGTTCCTCGACGAGCTGCCGCGCAACCCCACCGGCAAGGTCATGAAGCGCGAGCTGCCCGACTTCGACTGAGCCGTCGCGGTGGCGGGCCGGCCCTCGCTCGGTGTGGCACGCTGAGGTCGTGAAGTTCGAGTACGCGCCCGACGTCGACGGCGACCCCGATCCGGGTGAGGTCGTGTGGACGTGGGTCGCGTACGAGGACGACCCGACGCAGGGCAAGGACCGCCCCGTGCTGCTCGTGGGTCGTGACGGGGAGCAGCTCCTCGGACTCGCCCTCACGAGCAAGGACCACGACCGCGACCACGACCAGGAGGCCCGCGCGGGTCGCCACTGGCTCGATCTCGGCACGGGTCCGTGGGACTCCCGCGGCCGACCCAGCGAGGTGCGCCTCGACCGTCTCCTCCGGGTCGATCCCGACGCGGTCCGCCGCGAGGGTGCCGTGCTCGACGAGCCCCGCTTCGCTGCGGTCGTGGGCGCCGCGCGCCGGTACGTCGAGGCCTCGTGAGCACGCGCCGATGAGCGAGGAGCCGGGGCGCGCCGCGCCCACGATCGGACGGTTCGACGCGTTCCAGCGCCGCCACCGGCTGCTCGGGCTTCCGCTGGCGGTCGTCTACAAGTACTTCGACGACCAGGGCCCGTACCTCGCCGCGATCATCGCGTACTACGCCTTCTTCGCGATCTTCCCGATCCTGCTGATCGGCACGTCGGTGCTCGGCTTCCTGCTGCAGGGCAATCCCGAGCTGAGCGACCGGCTCCTCGACTCCGCGCTCAGCCAGTTCCCGATCGTCGGCGACCAGCTCGGTCGTCCCGAGGGCCTGAGCGGCAGCACGGTCGCGATCGTCGTCGGTGTCGTGACGGCGCTGTACGGGGCGATCAACCTGGGGCAGGCGCTGCAGAACGCGGCCAACCAGGTGTGGGCGGTGCCGCGCAACAGTCGGGCCAACCCCTTCCTGCAGCGGTTCCGCAGCCTGGTGTTCCTGGCGATCGGCGGCCTCGGGATTCTCAGCATCGCGATCGCGAACTCGGTGCTGGCCAATCTCGACAACATCGGCACGGAGTGGTCCGACGACCTCAACAAGATCTTCGGCTGGGTCGGTTTCGGCCTCACGGTCGTCGTGTTCATGATGATCTTCCACCTGATCAGCGGCAGCCGGGCCACGTGGCGCCGGGTGCTGCCGGGCGCGGTCGTCACCGCGCTTCTCTGGCAGCTGCTGCAGATCCTGGGTCAGGTCTACGTCTCGGGCGTCATCAACCGGGCGAGCCAGATGAACGGCACGTTCGCGCTGGTGCTCGGTCTCATGGGGTTCATCTTCCTGGCTGCCCTGATGGTCGTGATCGGCCTGGAGAGCATGGTCGTCGTGGCCCGTCACCTGTACCCACGGGCCCTGCTGACCCCGTTCACCGACAACGTCGTGCTGACCGAGGCGGACCAGCGGGCCTACATCAGCTACGCCAAGATGCAGCGCCACAAGGGCTTCCAGACGATCGAGGCCCGTTTCGAGGACACGTCCGAGCAGCCGGCGGTGCTCGACCCGGCTCCGGACCGCCCGGCGATCGCCGCGCCGGAGGTTCCGCCCGCCGACCCCGTGCCGAGCCCGCCGGAGCGCTCGCCGCGCTGATCGATCGCGCGCAACGGCGCCTCGCGCTCCGCGGCACCCACTAGAGTGGGGGACTGCACGGTTTCGACGACGAGAGGGTTGACATGCCCACGGGCAAGGTGAGGTGGTTCGACGCCGCCAAGGGTTTCGGCTTCCTGTCGTCGGACGAGGGTGAGGACGTCTACGTCCACTCCGACGCGCTTCCGGCGGGGGTCGACACGCTCAAGCCGGGTCAGCGGGTCGAGTTCGGCATCGCCCAAGGTCGCCGCGGCGACCAGGCGCTGCAGCTCAAGCTCGTCGAGACCGCGGCACCGGGTCGCAAGCAGGTCCAGGCCAAGCGCAAGGACCCCGAGCAGATGGTCGTCATCGTCGAGGACCTCATCCGCATGCTCGACGACCTGGGGGAGGGGTACCGGCACGGCCGACAGCCTGATGCCCGCAAGTCCAAGCCGGTCGCCCAGGTCCTGCGCGCGCTCGCGGGCGAGCTCGACCCCAGCTGACCGTCAGTACTGCGGCTCGGGGTCGCCGCGATCGACCTCGACCGCGCGGCGAGGGCCCTGCCGCAGCTTGACCACGACGAACGCGAGCCAGGCCAGGCCGATGCCGGCCACGACGAGCAGGCCCGCGTTGACGCTCGCCTCGATCGTGAACAGGCCGATGCCGATGAGACCGCCGGTGACCCAGCTCAGCTGGATCAACGTCTCTGACCGAGCGAACATCGACGTGCGGACCCGCTCGGGCACGTCTCGTTGGATCAGGGCGTCGAGGCTCAGCTTGCCGAGTGACTGGCACAGGCCCGCCGTCAGTCCCAGCACGATCGCGGTCACCCAGCTCAGCGTGAGCGAGACGACTGCGAGCACCGCGGTGTCGACGATCAGCACGAAGATCACGATCGCCTCGGGCGCGCGTGACCGCAGCACGTTGCCGAGCAGCACGCCGACCGTGCTGCCCGCACCTGCGGCGCCGATCACGAGGCCGAGGAGGATCGTGGCGTTGCCATTCCACCCGAGAGACTCCGGCGGCTCCCGCAGGACGAACGCCATGAAGATCGTCAGGAAGCCCGTGATGAGCCGCAGCCCGGCGTTGCAGCGCAGCGCGTTGACGACTCCGCGCGGCGCGAGGACGCCCTTGACCCCGTTCGCGGCGGTGAGGTCGATCTTGTCCTCGCCGTCGCTGGAGTCGACCCGCGCCGGCAGGAGGATGGCCAGCACCGTGCCGACGACGAACAGCACGAACGCGTAGCGGAGCGACCACTCGGCGCCGAAGTAGGCGGCGCCGACCGCGAGGGGCGCGGAGATCGCTCCGGCCGCGGTGCCCGTGAGGGAGATGCGGGAGTTCGCCTTGACCAGGGTCAGCTGCTCGGGGAGCAGGCGCGGGACGGCCGAGGCGCGGGTGATGCCGTAGGCCTTCGACGACACCAGGCACAGGAGGGCGGCGATGAAGAAGGTCGCCGACTGCTCGGCCACGGCCCCGGCGAGCACCCAGCAGCTAAACGCGCGCACCGCGAGAGTGGCGCCGATCGCCCAGCGGCGTCCGCGCTGGAACTTGTCGAGGAACGGGCCGATCAAGGGCGCGACGACGGCGAACGGCAGCATCGTCAGGACCAGGAAGAGGGCCACCTGCCCGGTGGCCTCGTCCGTCGGGGCGGTGAAGAACACCGTGCCGGCCAGGGAGATCGCGACGGCGGCGTCGCCCGCAGTGTTGAAGGCGTGCAGCTCGAGCAGTCGCGAGAGTCCCGACTCGCCGGCACCCGAGGAGTGCGTGAACCGGCGCGCCCGGACGAAGGCCCAGCGGCTGCCGCCGG
>JAHEXN010000144.1 GCA_023252095.1 Actinomycetes bacterium
TCTGACCTGCGACAGCGCCTCAGCGGCGCCCCCGTGACCGGTGCCCTCGTCATCGTGATGCTCGCCCTGCCCTTCGTCCTCGACGACTTCTGGCTCCAGATCGGCCTGTTCGCGATGGCCTACGCGATCGGTGCGATCGGCCTGAGCCTGCTGATCGGCACGGCGGGGCAGCTCTCCCTGGCCCACGCGTTCTTCGTGGCGGTCGGGGCCTACACCTACTGTTTTGCGACGGCGCCGCGCGACCCGGTCGTGGGCGACCTCGACGGGCTCGGCCTTCCCCCGGTCACCGGACTTCTGGCCGGCACCCTGCTGGCGGGTGTCGCGGGAGCCCTGTTCGGGCCTGTGGCCAGCCGGTTGCGGGGCATCTACCTCGGCCTGGCCTCCCTGGCCCTCGTCTTCATCGGTCAGCACCTGCTGCTCAACCTCACGGACGTCACGGGTGGCTACGGCGGCAGGATCGTGGACGCCTTCACGCTCGGCGGGTTCTCGTTCAGTGATGGGGACCCGGTCGGTCTTCAGGTCGCCGGTGTCGCGTTCGGGGGGCTCCACCGCAACTGGTACCTCTTCCTCGCACTTCTGGTGCTGGCTGTCGTGATCGGCCTTCGGATCGTCGGCTCGCGGACGGGGCGGGCGATGATGATGGTGCGCGACTCCGAGCCAGCGGCCGGTGCGCTCGGCATCGACGTCCCGCGGGTCAAGGTCGTCGCCTTCACGATCTCGTCGATGTACGCCGGGGCGTGCGGCGTCCTGCTCGCGCTGGCGTTCGGCTCGATCGTCCCGGAGTCGTTCTCGCTCGCGATGTCGGTGTCGTTCCTCGTCATGGTCGTCGTCGGAGGTGCCGGCCGCATCGGCGGCGCCGTGGTCGGTGCGACCTTCGTCAGCATGCTGCCGCTCGTCCTCACGCGGTACAGCGGCGACATCCCCTTCCTGGCACCCGTCGGTAGCTCCGGGTTCGGAGCCCCGCAGCTGAGCCAGACGATCTTCGGCCTCGCGGTCATCGCGGCACTCCTGGTGCGCCACCGCCGGTCGAGCAACAGACGTCCGAGGTCGACGGGGACGACCACGGCGAACCCCTCAGGAACTGCGACAGCAGCACAGGAAAGGTCCATCTCATGAAAGCTCGACTCATCGCTCCCGTGGCGGCCACGGCCATCGTCGGCCTGATCGCCAGCGGGTGCAGCACCTCGACCGAGTCCTCCGGCGACGTCCCCGGCGTGACGAAGGACGAGATCCGCATCGGTGCCCTCACGGACCTCTCCGGTCCTTTCTCCGCCAGTGGGCGCGTCCAGATCAACGCCGCCCAGGCCTACTGGGACGACGTCAACGCCGCGGGCGGCGTCTGCGGTCGTGATGTCGTGCTGGACGTGCAGGACCATGGCTACGACCCGCAGAAGGCGGTCGCGCAGTACCGGGCGATCGCAGGGGACATCCTCGGTGTCCAGCAGATCCTCGGCACACCGATCGTGCAGGCGCTGCTGCCCACGCTCGCCGAGGCGAACGTGTACGCCGGCGGCGTCGGGTGGGCCAGCGTCGCGCTCGGGAACGAGGTCGCCCAGGTCCCGGGTGAGCCGTACCCGGTCGACATCGCCAACGCGGTGGACTACATGGTCTCCGACCTCGGGGTTCCCGCCGGTTCGACGATCGGCTCGGTCTACCTCAAGGGCGACATCTCGGCCGACGTCAAGCTCGGTCTCGAGGCCGCGGGAGCGACCCACGACCTGACGTTCGTGGAGCGCGAGGTCGCCCCGCCGGATGCCGACTTCTCGGCGATCGTCGCGTCCCTGAAGCAGGAGGGTGTCGACGCGGTGATGCTGTCGGTCTCACCCGCGCAGTTCGGCGGCCTGGTCAACCAGCTGCGCGCCAGCGGACTCGACGTGCCCGTCATCGGCCAGCACTTCGGGTGGAACCCCGCGGCCCTGGAAGGTCTGGCCGCGGACGTCATCGAGGACGACGTCTACGTCGTCAGCCCGGTTGCGCCCTATGCCGCCGATCTGGAGGGTGTCAAGAAGGCCGTGGCGTCCTACGAGAAGGCGCAGCCCGACGGCGAGAAGGACTGGAGCGCCATCTACGGCTACGGCATCGCGGACTTGATGCACCAGGCGCTGGAGGGGTCGTGCGACGACCTCACGCGCGAGGGGCTGGTCGAGACCATGCGTGGTCAGACCAGCATCGACACCGGCGGCGTCTTCGTGAGTGAGCTCGACTTCGAGGACCCGTTCCAGCCGGCGACCCTCTCGAGCTACATCTCGCGGGTCAACGCCGACGTGCCGGGCGGTCTGGAGCTGATCGGCGCGACCGAGGGCGAGAGCGCGCCCGACATCGCCTTCCCGAGCGGTTCGTGATCGCGACGTGATCGAGTCGCCCGGCCGGACCGAGGTGCGGCGATGACACGCCTGCCCTACCCCGGCCCGGCCGGCGACGACTCGGCACGAGATCTCGAGCAGCGCATCTCGGCGGAACGGGGCGAGGTGCTCGCGATCTACCGGATGCTCCTCCACGCGCCGGCGCTGGCAGACGGCTGGCGTCACCTCCTGACGGAGGTGCGTCACAATGCGGAGCTCTCCGGTCGGCTCCGCGAGATGGTCATCATGCGCATCGCGTCGCTCAACGGGGCGGTGTACGAGGCGGACCACCACCGTCCGATCGCTCTCGCGGAGGGAGTGACGAACGCGCAGCTCGAGCGCGTGGCCGTGCGTGGCTCCATCGGGGGGGACGTCCTGGCCGGGGCCCACTTCACGGCGGCGGAGATCGACGTGCTGACGCTCACGGACTCGCTGACCAGCCACGTCCAGGTCGACGAGAAGGTCTTCGCGCGTCTGTCGGAGCGGCTCGGCCCACGCCAGACCGTGGAGCTCGTCGTCACGATCGGCGCCTACAACATGGTCTCGCGCTTCCTCGTGGCCCTGGGCATCGACGCCGAGCCGACGGCGGCCCGCTAGCCCGTGCCAGCACGGTGCTCGCGCCCTTCTCTGCCCTTTGTCTTGATTCCAATTTAAGAAACCCAGGTCACGAACACCGACACGGGCCGCCCTGGCCCGGCCAGACCTCGCCCGGCGCGACCGGGCTCGACACCAGGAGACAGTCATGCACGGAGCGACCAGCGACCATGTCGTGGTGATTGGCGGTGGGCCGGTCGGCCTGTCCGCAGCGATCGGCCTGGGACGGCTCGGGGTCCCGGTGACGTTGTTCGAGCGTCACTCCGACACGGCCCGGCACCCCCGCGGCCACGTCGTCAACGTCAGGACGATGGAAATCCTGCGCGGCTGGGGCCTGGCGGACCAGGTTCGGGCGGCTGGTCTGCCGGCCCAGCGCAACATCGGGACCGCCTTCTGCGTCCGCATGACCGGACCACTGCTCGGCACGATCGTCTCGCGCGGTGCCGACCCGGTTCACGACGCGCGCGTGCGGAGCTGGGGGCCCGAACAGAAGTCGTCCTGCCCGCAGGACGTGCTCGAGCCGATCCTCAAGGCGGGCGCCGAGGCGACGCCGGGGGTGACGATCCGGTTCGGCGCCGAGGTGACGGCGCTGAGCCAGGACGCCGACGGAGTCGACGTGGTGGTCCGCACCGAGGGCGGCGATGAGGAGAAGGTTCGCGCCGCCTACGTCATCGCCGCCGACGGTGCCTACAGCCCAACGCGAGATCGTCTTGGGATCTCGATGAGCGGCGCCGACCGGATCGGCAACCAGATGGGGGTCTACTTCCACGCCGACCTCTGGGAGCACGTCAAGGATCACCCGTACCTGCTGTGGTGGGTCTACAACGCCCAGGCCTCGGGCGTCCTGATCGCGCTCGACGGCCGGTCCCGGTGGACGTTCAACTTCGCCTACGACGCGGAGCGTGAGGACGTGGCCAGCTTCACCGAGGGGCGGTGCATCGAGCTGATCAGAGAGGCCGTGGGCGTCCCGGACCTCGACGTCGACCTGCGGAGTGCCCGCCCCTGGACGATGCGCGCGCAGACCGCCGAGCGCATGCGTGCGGGGCGGGTCTTCCTGGCCGGCGACGCCGCGCATCCCTTGCCTCCCACCGGCGGTCAGGGCATGAACACCGGTGTCGGTGACGTGCACAACCTGGCCTGGAAGATCGCCGCCGTGCTGGCTGGGAGCGCCGAGCCCGCGCTGCTGGACACGTACGAGACCGAGCGCGCCCCGGTCGCCCGGTTCAACGTCGAGCAGAGCCACCGCAACGCCCGGGTCATGGCCGACGCGGGCCTCGGCGGGATGGTGCGCAACGACGACGACCTCATCGCCTCGCTCGAGCACCTCGACGCCGCCGGTCATGCCGCGCTCCAGGCGTCGATCGAGTCCCAGCGTGACCACTTCGACTACCACGGACAGGTCCTTGGCGTGACCTACCGGTCGACCGCGATCACCGACCGTGGCGAACCCGTGCCACCGCTCACGATCCGTGACTACGTGCCGGTCGCCCGCCCGGGTTCCCGCGCTCCTCACGCCTGGCTCGATGCCGACCGGACCCACTCCCTGCTGGACGACTTCGTCGGCCCCCGGTTCACGTTGGTGACGACGGAGGCCGGGTGGCCGCACTGGTCCCGGGCGTTCGACGAGGTGGCGCCGGAGCTCGTCGTCCGTGTGGTCGACGCCGAGGACACCTCGCCGGACCGTGACCTCGTGGCGCTCTACGAGCTGGGCGACGACGGCGCAGTCCTCGTGCGACCGGACGGTCACGTCGCCGCGCGTGCGGACGCCGCCGATGCCGCCTCGCCGGCCGCGATGCGCGCCGCCCTGGAGCGAGCCCGAGGGCGTGAGGCCGAACCGACCCCTGACCTGCAGACAGTCCCCACCCGAGAGGAACGATCATGACCGACACCACCTCAGCACGCAGCCTGCCCGACCTCACCGGATCGGTGTCGCCGCACAGCCTGGCCCACATCGTCTTCAGGACCAACGACATGCCCCGCATGATCGAGTGGTACGCGACGGTCTTCGGCGCCCACGTCGTGTTCCAGACCGACAAGATCGCGTTCCTGACCTATGACGACGAGCACCACCGCGTGGCGTTGATCGCGAACGAGACCTTCGCGGAGAAGCCGGCCGAGATGACCGTGGGCTTCTACCACGCGGCCTTCACGTTCGCCGATCTCGGCACGCTGCTGGCGACGTACCGCCGGCTCGCCGCCGAGGGCATCCGACCGCGTCGCAGCATCCACCACGGCCCGACGGTGTCCTTCTACTACCAGGACCCTGACCTCAACGACATCGAGATGCAGGTCGACGTGTTCGAGACGGCCGACGAGGCCACCGAGTGGATGAAGGGACCGGTGTTCTCCGCCAACCCCATCGGCACCGACTTCGCCCCGGAGGAGCTCATCGCCCGGTTCGAGTCAGGGGAGCCGATCGAGGCGCTGATGCGCCGGACGGACGACCCGTCGTGAGTGTCCTCGACGCGCGGGAGCGCGCTGAGGTCCTCGAGGTGGTCTACCTGTTCCATCGACACATCGACCGTGGGCAGGCCACGAAGGCCCTGGACCTGGTCGCGGACGACGCCGACTTCACGATCCGTGGACAGCGCATGCGAGGTCGCGCCGAGGTCGGCGAGTTCCTGGCCTGGCGCGAGCAGCAGGCGGACCGGAAGACGCTCCACCTCATCGCGTCGCCGATCGTGACTCGCGGCCGAGATGGCGAGGTCCAGGTCGAGGCCCTGCTTGCGATGCACTCGCGGGACGGCGGGGGCGTGCTGCGGCTCGACAACGCCCTCGAGATCACGCACACCCTCGTCCAGGCGAACGGCGTGTGGCAGATCCGCGACCGCGTGATGAGCCCGATCCACTCGTAACGCCCAGCAGAGAGAGCACCGAGATGTCAGCCTTCCTGTACACGTCCGCACGGACGCCCTTCGGCCGGTACGGAGGTGCGTTGGCCGGGGCGCGGCCCGACGACCTCGCGGCGACCGCGATCCGCGGCGCCCTGGCCGGCACCGACCTCGATCCCGGGTCGGTCAACGACGTCGTCTGGGGAACGGCCAACGGCGCCGGCGAGGACAACCGCAACGTCGGCCGGATGGCGTCACTCCTCGCCGGACTGCCACCGTCGGTGCCCGGCACGACCGTCAACCGGCTCTGTGGGTCCAGCCTCGACGCCGCGTTCATGGGGTCGCGCGCGATCGAGTGTGGGGACGCGGACGTCGTGGTGGCGGGAGGCTCGGAGTCGATGACCCGGGCACCGTGGGTGCTGCCGAAGCCCGGGCGCGGGTTCCCGACGGGTGACGTGTCGGCCGTCTCCACGACGTTGGGCTGGCGCCTGGTCAACCCGCAGATGCCCGCCGAGTGGACGGCGTCGCTCGGGGAGTGCAACGAGCAGCTGCAGGTCGAGCTCGGCATCAGCCGGGAACGTCAGGACAGGTTCGCGGCTCGGTCACACGCGCTCGCGGAACGGGCCTGGGCCGAGGGCTTCTACCGCGACCTGGTCGTCCGGGTTCCCGGCGTGGACCTCGCACGGGACGAGTCGGTCCGTGACGGGGCCACGGCTGAGGGTCTGGCAGGACTTCGCCCTGCCTTCCGTCCGGACGGCACCATCACCGCCGGCAACGCGTCACCCCTCAACGACGGTGCCGCGGCCCTCCTGCTCGGTTCCGAGGCGGCTGCGTCGCGGATCGGACGTGACCCGGTGTCCAGGATCGCCGGTCGGGGGACCTTCGCCCTCGAGCCGCAGCGTTTCGGGTTCGCGCCGGTCCGGGCGGCCGAGCTGGCCCTCGCCCGAGCCGGCATCACCTGGCAGGACGTCGCGGCGGTCGAGCTGAACGAGGCGTTCGCCGTGCAGGCCCTGGCGTGCGTCGACGCCTGGGCGATCGATCCGGAGATCGTCAACGCCAAGGGCGGTGCCATCGCGCTCGGTCACCCGTTGGGGGCCTCGGGAGCTCGCCTCGTCTCGACGCTCGCCGCTCGTCTGCGCGAGTCCGGTGGTCGATGGGGCGTCGCCGCGATCTGCATCGGTGTTGGCCAGGGCCTGGCGCTCGTGCTGGAGAACGTCGCGGGCGGGGCACCCCGATGAGGGCGCAGGTCACGGGCGATCCGGCGGCCGCCGTCGCCGAGGTCCATGACGGTGACGTCGTGATGATCGGCGGGTTCGGCGATGCCGGGATGCCCGTCGCGCTGATCGACGCCCTGATCGCGCAGGGGGCTACCGACCTGACGGTCGTGTGCAACAACGCCGGCGGTGGCGACCACGGCCTCGCGGCGCTTCTGGCCGCGCGGCGGGTGCGTCGCATCATCTGCTCGTACCCGCGGCAGGTCGACTCCTGGGTGTTCGACGGCCTGTACCGCGACGGCGACATCGAGCTCGAGCTCATCCCGCAGGGCACCCTGGCCGAACGGATGCGTGCCGCGGGTGCCGGCATCGGTGGCTTCTTCTGTCCCACCGGAGTGGGCACGCCCCTCACGGAGGGGCGGGAGGTGCGCGAGATCGACGGGCGCACGTATGTGCTGGAGCTGCCGTTGCGGGGCGACGTCGCCTTGGTCGGTGCTCATCGCGCGGACCGCGCCGGCAACCTCGTGTACCGCAAGACGGCACGCAACTTCGGTCCGGTCATGGCGACCGCCGCCGAGCGGACGATCGTGCAGGTGTCCGAGGTCGTCGAGCTCGGCGGCATCGATCCCGAGACGGTCGTGACGCCCGGGATCTACGTCGACACGATCCTCGACCTCTCGCTCGCCGAGGCGGTGGCCCGATGAGCCGGCCGCGGCTCGATGCGAGCACCGTGGTCGAGCACCTCGACCGCGGTCCGCTGGACCGGGTCGAGCTCGCCCGGCTGGTCGCTCGGGACATCCCGGACGGTGCCTACGTCAACCTGGGCATCGGCCAGCCGACCCTCGTCGCCGATCACCTCCGGCCGGGTTCCGGGGTGACTCTCCACACCGAGAACGGGATGCTGGGCATGGGCCCTGAGGCCCGCGGGGACGAGGTCGACCCTGACCTCGTCAACGCTGGCAAGATCCCGGTGACCGAGGTGCCGGGTGCTGCGTACTTCCACCACGCCGACAGCTTCGCCATGATGCGCGGTGGCCACCTCGACGTGTGCGTGCTGGGCGCCTACCAGGTCTCCTACGCCGGTGATCTCGCCAACTGGCACACCGGCCGGCCGGGCGCGATCCCCGCCGTGGGCGGAGCGATGGACCTCGCGATCGGGGCGAAGGACGTCGTCGTGATGATGACGCTGTTCGGCAAGGATGGTGCTCCCAAGCTCGTGCCCGCCTGCACCTACCCGCTGACCGGGGTGCAGTGCGTCAGCCGCGTCCACACCGACGTCGCGACCTTCCACGTCACGCCCGCCGGAGTCGCGGTGGTCGAGACGTTCGGGATGACTGCCGCCGAGATCCTGTCCCGGCTCACACCTGGAGACTGAGTTCAGCCGACG
>JAHEXN010000145.1 GCA_023252095.1 Actinomycetes bacterium
GTGTGAGTGCCGCCTGCGGCGCGAGCCTCGAAACCTCGGTCAGCTGAGGGGTTGAGGTATCCCTTTCGAGGCTCCTCGTACCTCGTCGCACCTCAAGGGCCGGGGCTCCGCCCGCACCGCGTGGATCCACGGGCCGAGCCGAAGGCGAGGCAGGCGCCCGGGCGAAGCCCGGCACCGGTGCCCTTCGAGGCTCGCTCGTTCCTCGCTCACACCTCAGGAACCGGAACGAACCGGTGGAGCGGCGACGAAGGAGCCGCGCGCCCCTCAGATCGGGCGGATCTCGCTGATCCGCCACTCGCCCTCGACCTGGAGGGCCGTGACGCGGAGCCTGCTTCCCGACACCTGCGGCTCGGGCGCGGCGGTGCTGATGGTAGAGACGTTGACGAACATCAGCATCACCACCCGGTCCGACGACGACGAGTCCACGCCGACGCCTGTCACCGAGGCCGTGGTCGCGACCCCGCCTTCGGACGCAGCCGGCGCGATCGTGGCGGTCACGAGGTCCTCGTAGTCCCGCGCGAAGTCACCCGTCAGCCATTCGCGCTCGGACTCGAGGTCCGAGCTCACGGTGGACGGGGTGTAGGACAACAGCTGCTCGACGTGCGGCTCGACCTCGTTGACGGCCTCGTCCCCAGCGGCGACGCCTCGATCGTGCCGCACGTTGAGGAAGCCCACGACCAGCACGGCAAGCAGCAGACCCACGGCCAGCAGGGGCACGATCGGCCACGACCGCGACCCGCGCCGCACGCCGGCCTCAGAACCACCGCGGTCCTGGTCGTCCCGGGTCGCGCCTTCGGTGGACGGCTTGACCTTCAACCGTGCCGCGACCCGGTCGCGCACGTCGTTCGACTCGTACGAGGTCCTCACTGCACGAACTCCATCCCGGTGATCTTCCAGTCGTCCTCGCGATGTTCCATCGTGACTCGAAGCCGGTAGGTGCGTTGTGTCGGTTCCCCGCCGGCCTCCTTCACGGTGGCGGTCGACGCCACGATGACCGTCGCGTCGTCCTCGGTCAGCCGGCTGACGGCTGCCGCGTCCACGGCCCCCGAGGCCGAGATCTGGTTGGTGCGCACGAGGTCGGCGAAGGTTGCGGTGATCGTGCCGATCTGATCCGTGAACTCCCCCGCGGTGCGGGATGTCATGGACTCGAGCTTCTGGTCGACCGTCTCGGAGTCGAGGGTCGTGAGATCGAGCACCTGAGCGGTCGCCACCTCGCGGACCTCTTCGCGCCGGGAGTCGTCGATGCGGTTCTCACGCAGCTGGATGACCTGCCAGACGAGAACGCCAGCAAGCGCCACGACAGCGACCACCCCCACGTGGCGGACTCGCAAGCCCGACCACCGAAACTGGGGCACACGGAGCCGAGGTACATGGAGCTGGGGCAGACGAGAGCGGGTCATTGGGGCAGGACTCCTGTCAGGAGGTCGGCGAAGCTCTGGGGCACGGCACCGGTCGCACCGAGATCGGTCAGGAAGAACTGGCCTGTCGGCGCGATCAGGTCCGAACCCTTCAACGCCTCGGGTGTCGGGCTGACACCCGCATCGGTCAGGAACGACTGCTGGTCGACCGCCACCTGGTCGAAGACCAGACCGCAGTCCGCCGCCCGAGGGCCTCGCAGGCTGCTGTCCGGACAGGGTGCGTTCCGTGCCCCGCGGGGCACGAGCGGCGAGTCCTGCGCGACCTTGCAGTACGAGTCGGCGTAGGCGGGAAGCTTCGTCGTGTCGTTGACGTCCCGGAACGAGTTCGCACCTTCGAAGCCCTCCGTGCAGACCGGCGGGTCGAAGCCGAGCTTGAACCAGAGATTGATGGCCGGAGTCTCGGCGAACTCGTCCCCTGGGCCCAGCACGGACTTGAAGATGGTCTCCTGGGCGGGGTAGACGATCAGGAGGTGCTCGACCGCTGGCAGGTACACGTCGGCGACCTCCCCCACCGCGGCCACGTCCGAGAGCACGTCGCCGAAGACGGGGGTGAGGTCCTCGGCGAACTGCCGAGCCGCCTCGATGTTCGGGACGGACTCGGTGATGATCGACCTCAATCCAGCGTCCCCGGCCTCGAGCTCAGAGGTCACGACGTGCAGGCCCTCGGCGAGGGTGCGGATCTGAGCGTCCATCTCGATCTGCGTCGACAGCACCGGGTCGACCGAGTCGATCAGGCTGACCGTGGCCGGCAGGTTCTCGTTCGCCGCGGTCACCAGCTCCGACGCCGCGTCGATCAGCGTGCCGAGCTCGTCACCGGTCCCGCCGAACGCGGTGCCCAGCTCGTCGAGGGTCGTCGTCAGCTGGTCGGTCGGTACCGAGCGCACCAGGTCGTCGACCGAGCTGAGGACCTCGTCGGTCGTGGTGGGCAGGGTCGTCTGCTCGACGCCGATCACGTCGCCGTCGGCCAGGAACTCCTTCGAGGCGTCCGCGGGGGGCACGAAGTTGAGGTACTGCTCGCCGATGACCGAGGCGCTGCGGACCAGTGCCTGCGCGTTCGCAGGAATCTTGGCGTCCTCGTCGACCTGGATCCGGGCGACGGCGCCGCCGCCTGGACGCAGGTCGACGCTGGTGACCTGGCCGACAGCCGAGCCCCTGTACGTGACCTCCGACTTGGGGTAGAGGCCGCCCGCATGGTCGAGCTCGACGGTCATGTCGATGCGGCCCACCCCGAGCTGCGCCGGGATGCGGACGTAGTTGAGC
The DNA here is from genome assembly GCA_023252095.1 of Actinomycetes bacterium. Classification (GTDB taxonomy): domain Bacteria; phylum Actinomycetota; class Actinomycetes; order Propionibacteriales; family Nocardioidaceae; genus Aeromicrobium. Next base: position 2,679 of record JAHEXN010000145.1, read on the forward strand.
GCCATCACGGTCAGCGCGACGGCCGTGATCACGGCAAACAGCGTGAGCTGCACACGGACAAGTCGGGACAGCATCAGCGCACCCCCAGGAGCATCTCGAGCAGGTTGGGCGGCGCCTGGGAGGTCGGCGACGGGGACGGCGCAGACGGCGCCTGCGTGTCCAACGGCGGTGTGAGGACTCCGCCGAGGATGTCGCTCAGCGGGCCGAGACCCTCCGGCTGCAGGAGCCCGTCGAGCGGGGCCAGCAGAGGATCGGTCGCCTGCCCCGCACCGTCGATCGGCGCACCGTCGACGAAACCGGTGAGCAGGCCCTCGAGACCGTTCAGGCCGAGGAACTTGGTCGCGAAGTCCTCCGCCTTGATGTCGATCGTGACTCCGAGGTTGTGGTAGTCGGAACGAGTGGTTCCGGGGACCGTCCCGGTCGGGAACGGGTAGGTCGTCGACTCGATCAGCGGCGCCAGGTCCCGCACCTCCGTGACGGCCTGGGTCACGGGCACCAGGTTGTCGAGGATGCGGCCGAGCGGGGCACCGTTGTTCCCCAGCGCGGTCTTGGTCACGTCCTGCAGCCGCTGCAGCGACTGCAGCGTCGCCAGCAGCTGGTCCTCCTCCTCGGCGATCGCATCGACCCCCTCCGGGAGGGACGTCAGGGCCCGGTCCACGACGCTACGCTGATCGTTGAACGTGATGGCGAGCTGGTCGAGCTGCTCCAGGGCGCCCGTGATCGACGTGAGCTGGCCGTCGAGCGTGCCCGAGGCGGTGTCGATCTGGCGGATGACCGACGAGACGTCGTCCTCGCGACCGGTGAGGGCGGCATTGACCTCGCTCGCGATCGTCTGGACGGCGGGCAGCCCGCCTCCGTTGAGGAGCAGCGAGGCCGCCGTCAGGACCTCCTCGGTCTCCGGGTAGCGGCTCGTGCGCTCCAGTCCGATCGTGTCCCCGTCCGCGAGCAGTCCACGGTCTGCCGCCGCGGCCGTCGCCTCCGCCGCCACTGCGGCCTCGGCATCGGCGACGGGGTCGCCGGAGGCTACGTCCGGGACGTCCTCCGGGTCCACGAGCTCGAGGTACTGCGCGCCGAGCAGGCTCTTCTGCGCCACGTTGGCCCGCACGTCCGCCGGCACGCGCGCGTCGCGGTTGATCCCGACCGTCAGCGTCGGCTGCCACCCCTCGAGCTCGATCTTGCGGACGGACCCGACCGTCACCTCCTTGTACTTGACCTCGGAGTTCGGTACCAAGTTGGTCGCGTTCTCGAGCTCGACCGTGACCGTCAGCGCGTCGGAGCCACCTCCCTCGTTGAGCGGGAGGGTGTAGGAGTTCACACCGGTGAAGGAGCAGCCCGACACCAGGACGACGCCCGTCAGGGCGAGCAGGAGACGCATGCGGTGGGTCCTCACTGGTTCTCCTGCAACATCTGGTCGATCTGGCCGACGACGTCGGAGTCGGCGGCCCGCGCCTTGGACTGGTTGGACTCGTAGCGCGTGGGCGAGATGTAGACGGGCGTGTCACCCTGCTGCTCAGCGAGCTCCGCAGGTACCGCTCCGTCGGGTCCGACCGAGCTGTTGCTGAGCGGGTTCACCCCCACTGGCGGGGCCGAGAGCTTGAGCAGCTGGGCGATCGGGGCGATCGCGGCCTGGCAGTCCGTCGAGCTTCCCCCGAGGGCGAAGAGACCGCCGCAGATCAGGTAGGCGGGATCGCCGAAGTTGGAGATGCCGAGCTCGCCGCTGATGGCGGGGACGCGGGGGTCGAAGATGTTGCCCAGGTTCGACAGTGCCGTGGGCGCGATCTGGAGCAGGTCGGCCACCGACTGCCGGTTCTCGGCCAGCAGGGACGTCGTGGTCTGGAGGGATGTCAACGTCTCGGCCAGCGCCTGGCCGTTGTTCTCGAAGAACGCCTTCGTGGTCGTCGTCAGGCTGGCGAACTCGTTCAGGGCTCGGGAGATGTCGGCACCGTTCCGCGCCAGGACGCTGGAGGCGTTGGCGACGCTGGTCTCGAAGTCCCGGACGAGCTGGTCGCTCTGCTCGAGGGCGGTGGCGAAGACGTCGAGGTTGCGTACCGTGCCGAAGAGGTTTCCCTGGTTGTCGGCCAGCGTCTGCGAGGCGACCGACAGGTTGGTGATGGTCGACTGGATGTCGGTGCCGCGCCCGTCGAGGAACGTCGCGGTCGCCGACACGAGGTCGCTGGCCGCGCCGTCCTGGTTCGCTCCCTGGGGCCCCAGCGCCTCGGTCAGGCGCACGAGCTCGTCCTTGACCTCGTCGAACTCGACGGGGACGGTCGTCCTCGACACGGGGATCTCGCCCCCGTCGGCGAGTACCTCACCTCCGTCGTACGCCGGTCCGACCACGATCGAGCGCACCGAGACGAGCGACTTGGTCACGATGGCCGCGCGGGCATCGGCCGGGATCTTGGTGTCGGCGTCGATCTCGAGCTCAACCTTCACCCGGTCGGGCTCGGGCGTGATCTCGGCGACGGTGCCGACCGGGACCCCGAGGACGGTGACGTCGTCGCCGACGTAGATGCCCTTCGTCTCGGTGAAGTAGGCCGTGATGGTCTGCGTGCTGGCCGAGCGCAGCGCCACCACGGCCGCGAGCACCAGCAGGGCGACGACCATGATGACGACGCCCTGACGCAGGCGCGAGAGGGTGGTCATCGAGGCTCCGAGGGGTTGAAGGTCGGGTCGAGCAGGCTCTGGATCAGGCCGTCGACGTCGTTCACGAGGCTGGCCGGTGCGGTCAGGTTGGCCACCCCCGCGTTGAACCACGGGCCCGAGCCGACGGCCTCGCCGAGGGTTCGCGCGTAGTTCGGGAACGTCGTCAGGACCGTCTCGAGCTCGTCGCGGTAGTCCGCCAGGATGAGCGCGAGGTCGTTGATCGCCGCCAGGTCGGGAGCCAGCGTCTCCGCGTTCTCGTTGGCGAACGCGCGCAGCGAGGCGGCGGCGTCGGCAACCTGCGTGAACAGACTCGACAGCGTGTCGCGTCGCGCCTCGATCTCCTGGAACAACGCCGTGCTGTTGTCCATCAGCGACAGGATCTGGGTGTTGCGGTCGGCGAGGACCGCCGACACGCTGCTGGCGCTCTGCAGCAGGGCCTCGAGCTCGGCGTCGCGTGACCCGATCGTCTGGCTCAGGGCCGAGAGACCTTCCAGAGCCGCCCCGAACTCTTCCGGGGAGGCATTGAGGACCTCGGAGAGCGACTCGAAGGACTGGGCGACCCGGTCGACGTCGATCTGGGCGTTGTTCGCGGTCAGCTCGCCCAGGACCTCGCTGACGGCGTAGCCGGGGTCGGTCCGTTCCAGGGGCACGGTGTCGTAGCTGCCCGACCCGGCGGGGTCCAGGTCGAGATACTTGCTGCTCAGGGCGTTGTCGCTGCGGACCTCGACGCGGGTCTGGTCGCCGAGCCGCACCTGGCTCGCGCGGAACGTCAGCTTGACCGTCGTGCCGTCGAGCTCGATCCCCCGGATCGTCCCGACGGTCACGCCGTCGACGCGCACCTCGTCGCCGGTGCGCGCGCCGCCTGTGTCGGCCATGACAGCCGTGAAGGAGGACTCACCCAGGACCGACCGGACGCCGTTGATGTTCAACGAGACGAACACGATCATCACGCCGACGGCCAGACCGATCGCCCCGACCGTCGTCTGGTTGCGTTCCTTGAGTCGTTTGCGATCACGTGCCATCAGTTGTTCGCTCCCTTCTTGCAGCGGTCGTCCGACGCCCAGAGGTTCGGCGACAGGACACCCGTCGTCGTGCCGGGCACCTCGACGCGCACCCGCAGCCCGCAGAGGAAGAAGTTGAACTGCGACGCGTTGCCGCCGAGTCGACCCAGGCGGTTGAGGGCGTCCGGCGCGATCGCGAGGATCTCGCGCAGATACGGCTCCTCCGCCGTCAGCCGTTCGGAGACGGTGGCGAGGTTGTCGATGTTGGTGGCGAACCCGGGTCGGATGTTCTCGATGAAGTCACCGATGTCGGTCCCGAGCAGGGCGAACTGGGTCAGTGCCTGGCCGTAGGCGGCTCGGTCCTGGTCGAGCTGGGCCGTGAGGCCGTCGAGTCCCACGATGAGCCGGTCGAATTCGGCACGCCGGGCGTCGACCGTGCCGAGGGCCGTGCCGAGGTTGGTGATGACCGAGCCGATGAGCTCGTCGCGCTCGGCCAGGCCGGACGTGAACGAGCCGACGTTGGCGAGCATCGACTCCACGGCTCCTGCCTCGCCCTCGGTCACGGCGAGGATGTTGGTCGTGAGCTCATTGACCTCCTCGGGGGCGAGCGCCTGCATCAGAGGGTCGAAGCCCGCGAAGAGGTCGTCGAGCTCGAGCGCCGCCTGGGTGCGGGACTCCGGGATCGTCGCACCGACCTTCAGCGGTTGCGCGCTCGCGGCGTCCTCGCCCTGGGTGATCTCCAGGTACCGGTCCCCCGTGAGGTTGGCGTACCGGATGCGCGCCTGGGTCGCCGTCGTCAGGTCGAGGTCCTTCGGCACCGTGAACGCGACGACCACACCGCCGCTGTCGCGCCGCTCGATCGAGCTGACCGAACCGACCGTGACGCCGTTGACGCGGACGTCGACGTTGGTGTCCAGGCCCGACGCGTCGGTGAAGTCGGCGCGGTAGGTGTCGTTGTCCTCGATCCGGACCTGGGCGAACGTGGCGCCGACGAGGGCGATGAGCAGTCCCGTCGTCCCCACGAACAGCAGCACCTGGAGCAGGGTCCCCGTCTTGAACCTCACGGCGTCCCTCCCTGTGGTCCGCCCAGCAGCGCGTTCAGTCCGGCGTTGCCGAGAAACGAGCGGATCGCGTCCTCGTAGAACGTGATGGGGGTGCCGATCCCCGTGACCCGGTAGTCCGGCGTGTAGACGTCGTAGGTGCCGTCGTCGAGCTGGATGTGCGGCACCAGCGGTCGCTCCTCGGAGATCTGGCGGTAGCACCTCGGGCCCACGTCGCCCACGAGCTTCGGCGCGTTCTCCGCGAACGTGTACGGGTCCTGGCCCGGCAGGAAGGAGGTGTGGCCCATCAGGGCCGGGTACTTCTGGTCGAAGACCGCGGCGAAACGGGTGTTGTGCTCCGACAGCTGGTCGAGCGTGCACGTCAGTGCCGGGGAGTACTGGCGCAGCAGCTCGCTCGTCGGCTCGAGGAACGTGGTGGCGGCGGTCAGGGGTGCGTCGAACGATCGGGCGAGGGTGGTCACCGCGTCGACGGTGGGGATGAAGACCCCCGTGGCCTCCCGGAACTCGGTCTGCGTCTCGGTGAAGGTCTCGGCGGTCGTGGACACCTGGTCCGCGACGTCGAGCAGCTGCGGGAACACGGCATTGATGTTGGTCAGGAAGGTGTCGGTCAGGGCGAAGTCCTCGCCGAGCTGGTCGAGGCTGGGGTTCAGGCCGGTGAGCAACGTGTCCGTCCCGGTGATGAGCTCGCCGAGCTTCTCCCCGCGGCCCTCGAAGGCCTCGGCCGTCGCCGTCAGGGTCGTGTTGAGCTGCTCGACGTCGATCCCGTCGAGCAGGGTCATGGCGTCCTGGAACACGTCGTTGGCCTCGATGGTGGTGGAGCTGGCCTGCAGCGTCTGGCCGGCGCGGATCGGGTCGTCGACCGGACCCTCCGGCACCGAGAGCTCGACGAGCTTGGCGCCGAAGAGCGTGGTCGCGGTGATGGAGGCGGTCGCCGACGAGGGAATCAGGTGCGCCTGGTCGTCGTCG
>JAHEXN010000146.1 GCA_023252095.1 Actinomycetes bacterium
CCTCGCCGACACGCGTGGCGTACGCCTTGACGATGCCGATGACCCGCGAGATCTCGGTGGGCGCGATGCCCGAGCCCGTGCAGGCACCGCCCGTGGTGGCCGACGACGAGGTGACGAACGGATAGGTGCCGTGGTCGACGTCGAGCAGCGTGGCCTGGCCGGCCTCGAGCAGCACGGTCTCGTCGCGGCGGAGCGCGTCGTGCAGCAGCAGCGGGGTGTCGGCGACCATCGGCGCGAGGCGGTCGGCGTGCACGAGCAGCTGCTCGACGATCTCGTCGACGCTGACGGCCCGGCGGTTGTAGACCTTGGTGAGCATCTGGTTCTTGAGCTCGAGCGCGCCCTCGACCTTGGCGCGCAGGATCTTCTCGTCGAAGATGTCCTGCACACGCACGCCGAGGCGGTTCATCTTGTCGGCGTACGTCGGTCCGATGCCGCGGCCCGTGGTGCCGATCTTGCGGCTGCCGAGGAAGCGCTCGGTGACCTTGTCGAGCGTGCGGTTGTAGTCGGCGATGACGTGCGCGTTGGCGCTGACGAGCAGGCGGCTCGTGTCGATGCCGCGGGCGTTGAGGCCGTCGATCTCCTCGAACAGCACGTCCAGGTCGACCACGACGCCGTTGCCGATGACCGGGACGCAGCCGGGCGTGAGGATGCCGCTGGGCAGCAGGTGGAGGGCGTACTTCTCCGAGGTGCCGTCGGGCTGTGGGATCACGACGGTGTGGCCGGCGTTGTTGCCGCCGTTGAACTTGACCACGTAGTCGACGCGGCTGCCGAGCAGGTCGGTCGCCTTGCCCTTGCCCTCGTCGCCCCACTGGGCGCCGACGATCACGACTGCGGGCATGCGGGCCCACCCCTCACGACATGAGACAAGCCCCTCACGAGGGGCTCTTGCGACCGCAGTCTAGCCGCTGGCCCCCTACTGTCTCCATCATGAGCAAACCCGACCAGCGGTCGTCGTCAGCGTGGACCGTGGTCGTCAACGCCTCCGCGGGCAGCAGCGAGGACGACGTGGTCGACCGAGTCGTGGGAGCGCTCCGCGAGGAGGTCGAGGTCGAGGTCGCCCGCACCGCCGACCTCGACGACCTCACGTCCGCGCTCGAGGCGGTGCCCTCCGGTGCGACCGTCGTGGTGCTGGGCGGCGACGGCAGCCTCCACGCGGTGGTCGCGGCCCTCGACCACGTCGACCGGCTGCGCGACGTCGTGGTGGGCCTCGTGCCGCTCGGCACCGGCAACGACTTCGCCCGCACGCTCGGGGTCGACCCCACCGATCCGGTCGCCACCGCGCGCGACCTCCTCGGCGCCCAGGAGCGCGACACCGACCTGGTCCGGGCGGGTGACGGATCGATCGTCGTCAACGCCGCGCACGTCGGGGTGGGTGCCGACGCCGCGATCGCGGCCAAGCCCTGGAAGGAGCGGTTCGGCATCGTCGGCTACGCCGTCGGCGCGATCTCCTCGGGCTTCTCGGCCGAGGGCTTCCGCGGCGAGGTCCACGTCGACGGTGAGGCCGTGCCGGTGCGGGGGCGGCTCCTTCAGGTCGCGGTCGGCAACGGCCGATTCATCGGCGGCGGCACTCCCCTGCTGCCCAACGCCGACCCGTTCGACGGCCAGCTCGACGTCGTCGTGTCCTGGGCCGACAAGCCCCTGCGCCGACTGAAGTACGCATGGAAGCTCCGCAGCGGTCGTCACGTCGAGGGTGACGACACCGAACCCCTGCGCGGCACGAGCCTGTCGGTCCTGGTCCGGGGTTCCGCCCTGCGCGAGGGGATCCCGGGCAACAGCGACGGCGAGCTGACCGACCCGGCGACGACCCACACGTGGACCCTCGAGCCCGGCGCCTGGCGTCTGCTGGTGCCCACCGACACGTGAGCCGGCCCGTGGCCCGGTCCGGCACGTCGCGACAGATCCTCGCCGTCGCCGTCCCGGCGTTCGCCGCGCTCGTGGCCGAGCCGGTCATGCTGCTCGCCGACACCGCGATGATCGGCCACCTCGGCACGCCTGAGCTGGCCGGGCTCGCGGTCGCGTCGGTCGTGCTGACGACCGTCGTCGGGCTGTGCGTGTTCCTCGCGTACGGCACGACCTCGGCGGTCGCCCGCAGCCACGGCGCCGGCCGCGAGGCCGAGGCGGGCGCGCAGGCCTTCGGCGGGATCTGGCTCGCCGCGATGCTCGGACTGGTGCTCGGGCTGCTGACGGTCGCCACGGCGGGTCCTGTCACGGCCGCGCTCGCGAGCTCGCCCGACGTCGCCGGACACGCCGCGACGTACCTGCGGATCAGCGCGGCCGGGGTGCCGGCGGTCCTGCTGATGCTGGCCGCGACGGGCGCGCTGCGCGGCGTGCTCGACCTCAGGACTCCCCTCGTCGTCACGGTCTCGGCCTGCCTCGCCAACGTCCTGCTCAACGCCGTGCTGATCTACGGGTTGGGCTGGGGCGTGGCCGGAGCCGCGATCGGCGCGGTCCTCGCGCAGTGGGCCGCCGCTGCCTGGCTCACGATCGCCGTCGCGCGTCGGCTGCGCACCGAGGCCGTGAGCGCCCGGCCCCGGCTCGATGCCGTGCTCCGGGCCGCCCGCGCAGGCGTTCCGCTCCTCGTGCGCACCGGCACGCTCCGGGTCGCGGTGCTGCTCGCGACCGCGGTCGCCGCGACCTTCGGGGACGCGTCACTCGCGGCGCACCAGGTCACCGCGACGGTCGTGGCGTTGTGCGCGTTCGCGCTGGACGCGCTGGCGATCGCCGGACAGACGCTGACCGGCCGAGCCCTCGGCGCCAGCGACGCCGACCTGACCCGCGCGCTGACCGCCCAGATGGTGCGCTGGGGGTGGGGCGTCGGCGCGGTGATCGGCTTGGCGCTCGCGGTCGCGAGCCCCTGGATCCCCGGCGCGTTCACGTCCGACCCGGACGTCGCCGACGTGCTCGTCCCGGCGCTCGTCGCCGCGGCCCTCGTGCAGCCGCTCTCCGGCGCGGTCTTCGTGCTCGACGGCGTGCTGATCGGCGCCGGCGACGGCCGCTACCTCGCGGCTGCCGGTGTCGTCGTCCTGGTCGTCTACGCACCGCTCGTGCTGCTCGTCGGAGCAACCGATGCGGGGCTGACCTGGCTGTGGATCGCGTACGCGGGCTTCATCGGTGCCCGGTGGGTCACGCTCGAGCACCGTCGTCGCCGCGAGCGCTGGATCGTGCTCGGTCCCGCCGCGGCTGACTGAGGTGCGGGCTCAGCCCACCAGGATCGCGTACGCCTCCGGGCTGGACTCGCGCAGGAACTCGCGGCAGCGGTGCGCCTCCGGCGCGTCGCCGAGACGCTCGGACCCATCGGCCAGGACCGCCAGGGAGCGCAGGAAGCCGCGGTTGGGCTCGTGCGCCCACGGCACCGGGCCGAAGCCCTTCCAGCCGTTGCGGCGCAGGAGGTCGAGCGAGCGGTGGTACGACGTGCGTGCGAAGGCGTAGCCCTCGACGTCGCTGCCGCCGGCCAGCGCCTCGGCCGCGAGCAGGGCCCACGCCAGGGTCGACTCGGGCACCGTGGCGGCGACGTCGCGCGCGGGCTCACCCGCCGCGATCCGGCTCGCACCCGGGTCTTCCGGCAGCAGGGTCTCCGGCGGCTCTCCCAGCAGGTTGCTCATGGGCTCGACCCTAACCGGGGTCTCCCGAGGGTTCGACGACCCGTCTTGCGGGGAAGGCTGACGCAGCTGTCCCCGCGGCAGCGGGCGCCTCGCCTCACCTGCACTCTTCGCCGTCAGAGGTCCGCGGTCCTCGCCCGCCACCCGCCAGCGACGACCGCCGCCACAGCAGCCGAGACGAACAGGACAGCGCTCCCGCCGACACCGATCCAGGGGTCGTCGAAGAGCGAGGACCCCCCGCCGAGCGTGGCGAAACCCGAGGCGAACGGGAGGAGGTCCGCCCATCGTCCGCCGCCAGCAGCCAGGGCGGGCTCGATGACCAGCGGAAGGCCGAGGGCCACCGCGAGGGCGGCACCCGTGGTCGGCAGCAGCGCACCTGCCGCCATGCCGAGGGCGGCCCACCCGGCCATGACGAGGGCGAACGTTCCCCCGATCGCGAGACCGGACCAGAGCAGGCTCTCGATGCCGTCCCCTCCACCCAGCACGATCGCCACGACCAGCAGCTCGACCATGGCGATCACGATGCCCAGACCGGCCGCGACCGAGGTCACGGCCACCGACTTCGCCGTCCACGCTCCGGACCGGCCCCTGACTCGAAGGGTCGAGAGGCGCCACACGCCGCTGTCGACATCGGCCCGCACCGACCCGACGGCCAGGACCATGACGCACACCAGAGCCGGGATCGACGTCCGCAGCGCAAGTCGGGTGACGGAGTCGACCGAGGCACCGGGCTCACCCGACATCGCGTGCGCCGTCAGCCAGCACAGCGGAGCCGCCAGCGCGACGGCCAGGCCTCCCGACCACCACGTTCCGCGCAACGTGAGCAGCTTCGCGAGCTCGTGCCGGGTCTGGGCCCCCAACAGGCGGGCGCCGCCCCTCATGACCCCACGCCCGATTCCTCGGTCCAGGCGCGACGCTCGTACCGCTCGGCCAGGCTGCGGCGCAGTGGCACGAGCGCTGTGACCAGGACGTCCAGGTCGCGCGCCACCGTGGCGACCTCGCGCGCCGAGAGGCCATGCACCACGACCTCCGGGCCCTCCTCGACGGTGCCACCGCGGGCCGCCAGCTCACGGGCGAGCCGCGCATCGTCGTCACTGCGCACGAGGGTCCGCTCGACGTCCCCCTGCGCGACGTCGGTCACCGGCCCCGCGGACACGATCCGACCGGACTCCATGACGTGGACGACGTCGGCGACGCGTTCGACCTCGTCGAGCTGGTGACTCGCCATGAGCACCGTCCCGCCGCGTTCGGCATGTCGGCGCAGCAGCGTGCGAAGCAGCACGACGCCATCCGGGTCGAGGCCGTTGAGCGGTTCGTCCAGGACGAGCACCGACGGGTCGTGCAGCAGCGCCGTGGCGATTCCGAGCCTCTGGGCCATGCCCGTCGAGAACCCGCGCGGCGTCCGACCCGCGCTGCCCGTCAGCCCCACCAGTTCGAGCAGCTCCTCGCGGCGGGCGCGGGGCAGGCCGGTCCCGGCCGCCAGGACCCGCAGGTGGGACCGGGCCGTCCGGCGTGGGTGAGCGGTCGGCTGCCCCAGAAAGGCACCCACCACCCCCCACGGCTCGAGGTGGCCGCGCAACGGCCGTCCGCCGAAGAGCGTCCGCCCCGGACCGTGCGCGAGGCCGAGCATCAGGCGCAGCGTCGTCGACTTGCCGGCCCCGTTGCCCCCGACCAGCACCGTGACCCGACCGGCGACCGCGGTGAGGGACACCTCCCGAACGGCCGCGACGTCGCCGTAGCGCTTCGTGAGGCCAGTCGCCGTCACGGTGATCGGAGGCAGGGCGTCCGTCATCCCAATGCCCTGTCGTGATCGAGGCGCAGCGGCGCCGGAACCGTGTGACAGATGACCAGGACCGCCGCTGAGCGGCCCCACGCGTGGATCTCATCGACCATGACCTGCACCCCCGCCTCGTCCACGGCGTTGAAGGGCTCGTCCAGCACGTACAGCTGCGCCTCTCCGACGGTCGAGAGGACGTGCCAGGCCTTCTTCGCGGTGCCCGACGACAAGGTCGACGCGTTCTCGTCGAGCCACGGGTCGAGGCCCAGCAGCCCGGCTCGCTCCTCCGCGACCGAGCGGTCGGCGCCCCTGGCCCGGCAGGCGACCGCGAGGTGGTCACGCACGGTCATGAACGGATAGAGCGCCGGCCGGGTGCGGACGACTCGGCGCGAGGCGCGCAGGGCCTCGTCGCCGGGGTCGCGCCCCAGGACCCGGGCCTCGCCCTGCAAGACGGGTAGATAGCCACTGAGCACCTCCACCAAGGTCGACTTGCCCACCCCGTTGCGCCCGCCCAGACGAGTCACGCCCCGGGCCGGGACGGTGAGATCGACGTCGCTCAGGACGGGGTGGTCGGCCGCGTAGCCGATGCTGGCTCCGCGGAGGTGGGCCCCGACCTGCGTGTCGCGGTCAGCGCGGGCTCCCGCCGGACTGCTCATGGGGCCACCACTGCGATCCGCCTCAGACGTGAGCTGAACATCCATGGGCCTGCGCCTCCGATCAGAAGGGTGACGATGACGAGCGCGGCGGCCGTCGCTGCCCCGCTCCAGAACGACAGTGCGCCGAGCACCAGCAGCACCCCGATGCTCGCGACCGCGACGGCCGGATCTGCCGTCGCCTGAGCTTCGTTCGTCCGGGGCCGGGCGAAGAGCGAGTCGACGAGGAAGTCGCCGAGGACGACGGCGACGACCACGACCACCGCTCGCCACGGGAACATGCCCCAGGCCGCGACCGCGAGGACGACGATCGCGAGCTGCAACGGAACGGCACGGCGCATCGCGACGGCGACCGTGGCCGCGTACAGCACTGCTGGCCGCACGCCTTGCTCCCAGAAGAATCTGAGCTGACCGAGCGTGACATTCTGACCCGCCACGGCAACGGCGGTCGAGCTCACCACCGCGGCGACGAACACGGCGTAGACCGTCAGGACGCGGTCGGCCTGGTCCGCACCGGGCAGCGGTCCACCGCCACCGAGGCGCCAGCCCACGGACGCTGCGGCGACGGCGATCCCCGCACCGACGAGGCGCCGGACGGCCGTCGAGCGGCGGGCGGCTCCGGTGCCGACCTCGACCATGCGCCACGTCGAGGCGCCCACGCGGACGACCGAGCGGGTCGCACCGGCGAGGGCGTCGGCGGGCGCGGAGGGAGGCTCCGCGGCCACGACTCCCAGGACCACGACGACGATCCCGAGGGCGACGGGCACGACCGCCGCCACGGCCATGACCTGCAACCACCGCTCGCCGTCGAAGCCCAGCGCGAAGGACAGGAGCTGGGCGCGCACTCCTCCGGCGTGGACGCCGTCCGGGACCATGCGAGCCGCGACCGTGCCGACGAGCAGGGCCAGGGCCGCCGGAACCGACCAGGCCCAACGCCCCGAGACGGCTCTTGCTCGACGACCCGCGTGCATCAACGCCAGACCCACGACGGACGACGCGTGGAACACGCCGACGGAGACGGCGAGCATCGCCGTGTCGCTGGTGGCCGACGATCCGCTGCGGGCGAGCTGCAGAGCGGCACCGGCGACGAAGGCCGCCAGCGCCATCGACCGGATCATGACACCCACGCCACGCTCCGCGAGGACGGCCTCGACGCGGCGGACGTCGAGCGCTGCCCAGAGGCCGTGCAGGGGCGACTCACTGACCTTGACGCGCAGCGACGTCAGGGACCCACGCGCGAGGTCGAGCACCCCGACATACGTGGCCGTCGCCACCACCAGGGCCGCCAACCCCTCCTGCACCCGCAACCGCGTCGAGGCGTCCGCGGACTCCGCCACCAGTAGTTGCGACCCGAGCTCGAGGAGCATGCTCCCGGCCGCGACGGACAGCAGCACCCCGACACCGGACAGGAGCGCCGTCAGCTGCAGGAACCGTCGCACCGGGAGCTCGAACCCGAAACCGACCAGCTGCCGCACCGCCCAGAGCTCGCGGGCGGCACGGTACGGGGCCGGTCGAGAGACCGTCACGTCAGAGCCTGCTGACCGGGCGGTCACGCGTCGACTCGAGGTCGACCAGGATCGCCACGGTCGCGACGACGAACGTGGCCAGTGCGGCACCCGCGACGCACCACTGCGAGACCCCGCGGAGCATGCCGTTGAACGCCAGCGCACCCAGGGCGACCCCGGCGCCCGCGGTGAGCGACGTCGTCAGCTTCGGCCGACGGGACGGGTGCGGGAGAAGCAGAGCGACCACGAGCGCCACGGCAGCCAGCGAGGGAACGATCACGAATACCTCGCCGTAGCGCGAGGCCCGCTCGGTCCTCGTGCCCAGCTGCGCCAGCATGATCCCGGCGCCGAGTGCGCCGAGTGCGAGGGCCAGCAGCGGCGACCGGACACGTTCGAGCCAGGCACCGGTGGGGGTGACTCCGGAAGGGTGGGTCTTCGTCATGGGGCGAGTCCTCCTCGACGAGCGGGATCGTGGGTCGGCGTTCGACGGGCCGGCAGATGATGGGTCACAGCACCAGCGAGACCAGCGTGACCACGAGGGAGCAGGCCACGAGGCGCAGCATCGCCCGTCGCGACGCCCCGCGACGCGCGACGGATGCGACCGCCGTGGCCGAGACGGCCAGGGCGGTCACCCACACGCCGGGCTCGGACCGCGGAGCGGGCGACCGCAGCACCAGCCCCGTGACCTGCACCGCCAGGGCGATCCCCACGACCAGGAACACCATTCCGGGCACGCGGAGCCGCCCGAGCTCGACGACCGGAA
>JAHEXN010000147.1 GCA_023252095.1 Actinomycetes bacterium
AAGTTCATGCCCCGACGCTACGTCCCCCACCGCCGTACCGCTCGCGAGAGAGTTTGTGTGTACACAGGAGAGACTTTGTTGGCACGAACTCGCTCCTGACCACCAACAAACTCTCTCGCGAGCGGAACGTCAGGAGATGGCGCGGTCGCGGCCTTCCCAGTGGGGGCGGCGGAGCTCGCGCTTGAGGACCTTGCCGGAGGGGTTGCGGGGCAGGACCTCGACGACCTCGACCGAGGTGGGGCACTTGTACCGCGCGATGCGGTCGCGGGTGTGCGCGATGATCGCGTCGGCCGTGACCTCGCGACCGGGGCGCGGGACGACGACGGCGTGCGGCGTCTCGCCCCACTTCTCCGACGGGATCCCGATGACCGCGACCTCGAGCACATCGGGGTGCGACATGATCGCGTTCTCGACCTCGGCCGGGTACACGTTCTCGCCCCCCGACGTCAGCAGGTCCTTGAGCCGGTCGCGCAGGTAGACGAAGCCCTCGGCGTCGACGTACCCGGCGTCGCCGGTGCGGAACCAGCCGTCGCCGTCGAGCGTCTCAGCCGTCGCCGCGTCGTTGCGCCAGTAGCCGAGCGTGACGCAGCCGCCCCGGACGACCACCTCCCCCGTCTCGCCCGTGGCGCAGCGCGTGCCGGTCTCGGGATCGCGGATCTCGAGCTCGACGCCGTCGACGGGTCGACCCGCCGAGCGCAGCAGGCCGCTCGTGGCCGAGGTGTGGCTCTCGGGCCCGAGGATCGTGGCGACGCCGATCGTCTCGGTCAGGCCGTACGTCTGGGCGAGCCGCGCACCGAACACCTCCTGCGCGCGGACCATGACCGACTCCGAGATGGGGGAGCCGCCGTAGACGAGCCACTCGACGCACGAGAAGTCGACCGCCGAGACCTCGGGGCTCGAGACGAAGGCCTGGATCACGGTCGGGACCATCACGACGTGGGTCGTCTGGTGCTCGACCATGTGCGACACCATCTTCTGTGGCGTGACCTCGGTGAACTGGACGATGCGGCCCCCGGCGGCGATCGCGATGAGCGACCAGCCGCCGGCGGCGATGTGGTAGTACGGCGTCGGCACGAGGCTGACCGAGGCGGGCGAGACGTCGAAGTTGGCACCGAACCGCTCGACCGCCCAGAGGAAGCCCGCGACCGTCGTCATGACGCCCTTGGGGCGCCCGGTCGTGCCCGACGAGTACATGATGAAGGCGAGGTCGTCGCCCGTCGCGTCGCGGCGCGGGTCGTCGGCCGGGGATGCGGCGACGAAGTCCTCGAAGGCGCCCCACCCCGACGGGACCTCGAGCGGGTCGGACCCCTGCGTGAAGACGAGCCGAGGGCCGTCGACGAGGATCGCCGCGGCTTCGGTGACGCTGTCCATCAGCACGTCCTCGACGACGAGGGCGCGCGGCGCGACGTCGGAGACGATGAATTCGACCTCTGCCGCGGCGAGCCGGAAGTTGATCGGCACGACGACGAGCCCGGACCGGGAGGCCGCGAAGAACAGCTCCCAGTACTCGGTGGCGTTGCGGGCGAGCATGGCGACACGATCACCCGGTTCGAGCCCGGCTCGCACGAGTCCGGCGGCGATCCTGCTCGACCGGGTGTCGAGCTCGCCGTGGGTCAGGTTGCGACCGTCGCCCACGACCACGGGGGCCTCGGGTCGGTGCGCCGCCGTGGTGCGCAGCAGGTCGGCCACGCTCGAGGCGCTGCGGACCGTGGAGAGGAAGTCGAGGTCGAGGGTCTCGGGGGTGACCATGGTCGTGTCCGTTCGATCGGGAGCCGCGTCGGCTCAGGCGTACGTCGACCGCAGCGCGGTCTTGAGGAGCTTGCCGCTCGCGTTGAGGGGGAGGGCGTCGACGAACGCGACGTCGACGGGGCACTTGAAGCCGGCGAGCCGCTCGCGCGACCACGCGATGAGCTCCTCCGACGTCAGCGTCTCGCCCGCGGTCGTCGCGGCCCGGACGACGACGGCCATGGGGGACTCACCCCAGCGCTCGGACGCGATGCCGATGACCGCGACCTGCGCGACCCCGGGGTGTCCCGTGAGCACGCTCTCGATCTCGGCGGGGTACACGTTCTCGCCACCGGACACGATCATGTCCTTCAGGCGGTCGTGCAGGTACAGGTAGCCGTCGGCGTCCATCGACCCGCCGTCACCGGTGCGGAGCCAGCCGTCGGGCGTGATCGCCGACGCCGTGGCGTCCGGGTTGCCCCAGTAGCCCTTCATGACGTGGCCGCCGCCGATCAGCACCTCGCCACGCTCCCCGAACGGGAGGTCCTCGAGGGTCAGCGGGTCGACGATCCGCACGGGCACGTTGGGCATCGGGCGACCGACCGACCGCAGCCGGTGCGCGGTCTCAGGCGTGGGCAGGTGGTCCTCCGGCGAGAGCATCGTGACGCCACCGGTCGACTCGGTCAGGCCGTAGCTCTGCAGGAACTTGCAGTCGAAGACCTCGGTGGCCTCGCGCAGGACGGGCTCGGGCATCGGGGAGGCGCCGTAGATCAGGAAGCGCAGGGCGGACCAGTCGGCCTGGCGCGCCTCCGGCAGGTTCAGGAGGAACTGGATCACGGTGGGGACCGCGACGGCGTGCGTGACCTTGTCCTCCTGGAGGATCTCGATCAGCTGGTGCGGCGACTCGGGGTTGCGCAGCAGGAGGGCGGCCCCGTTGACCGTGGCGATGATCGCCAGGCCGAATCCGCTCACGTGGAAGAACGGGACCGGCGCCATCGCGACCGAATCGGTGTCGAGGTCCAGCAGGTAGTGCATCGCGGCGATGGCCTGGCCGAGGTTGTCTCCGGTCAGCTCGATGCCCTTGGGGAAGCCGGTCGTGCCGGACGAGTAGAACATCAGGGCCGTCTCGTGCGGGTCGCGCGCGAGGCCCGGGTCGACGGCGTCGACGTCACCGAGCCAGGTGTCGTAGCCCGTCGAGTGCTCGCCCGGGTCGACGGTGACGACGCGGCGGACCGATGCCTGCGCGGCGGCCAGCTCGGCGAGCCGCTCCTGGCCGCGGCCGAGCACGACGACGGTGGGGCTGCTGTGGCCCAGGATGTACTCGATCTCCGGGCCGGTGAGTCGGAAGTTGACCGCGGTGGGGATGGCGCCCGTCTTCGAGGCGCCGTAGAGCACCGCGAGGAACGACGGCGCGTTCTCGCCCACGTACGAGACGCGGTCGCCGGGGCCCACGCCGTCGGCGAGGAGCGCCTGCGCGACGCGGTTGGCCATCTGGTCGAGCTCGGCGAACGTCGTGGTGCGGCCCGGCTCGATGACCGCGGGAAGGTCGGGCGTCGCCGCGGCGCGACGGCGGAGGATGTCCTCGACCCGCTCGACGCGTGACCCGTCGGGGTGGAGTGCGTAGTGCGGATCGGTGTACTCCGCCGGCGTGGGGGTCATGTACGGCGCGACCTGCTGGGAGATCTCCATCGTCATGCCCTCTTCGTGCTCAGCGACTCGGCGAACAGGAGTCTGCCGAGCCCGCGCTCGTACCGGACGGGGTCGAGGGCCAGGCGGGCCCGGGACTGGAAGGCCATCGTGTCGGTGTCGGCGGTCCAGTCGCCGCGCTGCATCGCCTTGAGGCCCGCGACCGCGATGTCGCGGGGGTCCTCCTTGTGGCCGTCGACGTGGGCGGCCATCTGGGTGTCGACCGAGCCGACGATGAGCGACGTGACCGTGATGCCGTCGGGCTCGAGCTCGGCGCGAGCGATGCCACTGAGGTACAGGGCCGCGGCCTTGGCCGGCGAGTACCCGCCCATGAACGCGGTCGGGGCGATCGCCGCGACCGAGAGGACGTTGACGATCGAGCCGCCGCCGTTCGCTGCGATGACCGGGGCGAAGGCCCGGGTCGTGGCCAGGGGCGCGAAGTAGTTGACCTCCATCTCGCGCCGCGCGGCGTCCTCGTCGGAGCACTTCACGAGTCGGTCCTGCGCGTGCAGACCCGCGTTGTTGATCAGCACCGTGGCGTCGGAACAGGTGCGCGCGGCAGCGGCGATGTCGCCGGCGTCGGTGACCTCGAGCTGCACGATCTCGGCTCCGGTCGCCCGGAGCTCGTCGGTCACCGAGGCGGTGTCGCGGACGCCGGCGTAGACCTTCGCGGCCCCTTGGGCGAGTGCCTCGGCGACGAACGCGAGTCCGATGCCCCGGTTCGCTCCGGTCACGACGACGGTGGCTCCTGCCACGCTCGCTCCTCGCACGCTGATCACCGGCACCCTTCGCTCGACGCGCAGAGCGTGGCAATCACTCTGCTTGATGTAGTAATCTCTATCACACTGCTAGCTGAAGTGTCACGAGTCGATCATGGCGGAAGGACGAGCGAACGATGGCGATCTCCCGAGGGCTGCACTCCCCTGCAAAGGTGGCGGACTACCAGGCGCGAGGCTGGTGGTCCGACGAGACCGTCGACCAGCTCCTCGACCGGCAGGTCGCCGAGCGACCGGGCAAGCTCGCGGTCGTCGACCCCGCCAACCGCGCGGACCTGCTGGGCTCGGCGGCGCGGCGTCTGACGTGGGGCGAGCTCGACGCCGAGGTCGTGTCGCTCGCGGCCCGCCTCGACGACCTGGGTCTCCGGCGGGGTGACGTCCTGGGCGTCCAGCTCCCCAACGCGATCGAGCTCGTCGAGGTGTACCTCGCGGCCTGGTCGCTCGGGATCGTCGTGTCACCGCTGCCGATGCAGTACCGCCAGCGGGAGATCCTCGGCATGGCCAACCAGGCTGAGTTCGCCGCCTTCGTCACGAGCGCGACCTTCGGTGGCCGCAGCCCGGTCCTCGACATCCTCGACGTCCGTGACCAAGTCCCGAGCCTGCGCACCGTCGCGGTGTTCGGCGACCCGTCCGAGCTCGCGGACGTCCCCGGCGGCGTCGAGTCCTGGGCTCCCGCGGCGGCCACGGAGGCCGAGCGCGCCCAGGTGGCGAGCCGTCGCGCGGACGACCCCAACGACGCGAACGACTGCCTCACGATCTGCTGGACGTCGGGCACCGAGAGCGAGCCCAAGGGCGTGCCCCGCGCGCACCTGGAGTGGCTCGCGATCTGCTGGGCGACCGTCGACGCGCCGCGGGTCGTGGCCGAGGACGTGCTGCTCAACCCGTTCCCCATGGTCAACATGGCCGGCATCAACGGCATGTTCCTGCCCTGGCTCCGGACGGGCTGCGTGCTCGTGCAGCACCACCCCTTCGACCTGCCGACGTTCCTGCAGCAGATCGCCGTGGAGCGGGTGACCTACACCGTGGCCCCGCCGGCCCTGCTCTGGATGCTCCTGCACAACGAGGACCTCCTGGCCCGGGCCGACCTGTCGAGCCTGACGCGACTGGGTTCCGGCTCGGTGCCGCTGCAGCCCGCCATGGTCCGCGGCTGGCAGGAGAAGTTCGGCATCGGCGTCATCAACTTCTTCGGCTCCAACGAGGGCATCGGCCTGCTGTCGAGCGTCGAGGACTTCCCCGATCCCGACGACCGCGCCCAGTACTTCCCGCGCTACGGGGCACCCGGCGTCACGTGGTCGTCGCGGCTCTCCGAGCAGGTCGGCGTGAAGCTCGTCGATCCGGCGACCGGCGACGAGATCACCGAGCCCGGGGTGCCCGGCGAGCTGCGACTGAGCGGACCCACGGTCTTCGCGGGCTACCTCAACCCCGAGGGGCGGGCGAACCCGTTCGACGAGGGGGGCTACCTGCGCACGGGCGACATCTTCGAGATCGCGGGCGACCGGGACCAGTTCCTGCGCTACCTCGACCGCGCGAAGGACCTCGTGATCCGCGGCGGCATGAACATCGCGCCCGCCGAGCTGGAGGGTCTGATCGGCGACCACCCGGACGTCGTCGACGTCGCGGTGATCGGTGACCCCGACGAGGTGCTGGGGGAGCGGGTCGCGGCGGTCGTGACGTTGCGCCCCGGCGCGACGATGACGTTGGACGAGCTCGTCGCGTTCCTGCGGGGGAAGCAGATCGCCTCCTACAAGCTCCCCGAGCGACTCGCAGTGCGTGACGAGCTGCCGCGCAACCCCGTGGGCAAGATCCTCAAGCGCGAGCTGCGACAGGGAGCGTGAGGGTGACGTCTGAGCCCACGTGGGCCACCCCCGTCGTCGACGCGATGTCGCGGGCGGGCACCCGCGTCTCGTTCCGGTCGCCGGGCTCCACCCGGACGCACGCGGAGTCGCTCGCGCGGGCCTCGCGCCTCGCGCACGCACTCATGGACCGAGGTATCGGCCCGGGCGACCGCGTCGCGCTCGTGGTCGACGCGGAGGCTGATGCCGTCGAGTCCTACCTCGCGGTCGGCCTGACCGGTGCGACCGCCGTGCAGGTCAACGACCGCCTGCAGGGTCCGGAGATCGCCGAGGTCCTCGAGCTCGCCGCGCCGCGCGCCGTGATCCACATGGCCGGTCACGCCGAACGGCTCGAGCCGCTGCTGGCGGGGTCGGGCGTGCTCGTGGTGGGCCACGGCGGCGTCGGCCGGCACGACCTCGACGCCTCGGCCGCGATGGGTGCGGGCCCTTCGACGCCGCCGCGCGTCCTCGTGCCCGCGGGCGCGCCGGGGATCGTCGGCTTCACGAGCGGGACGACCGGGCGTCCGAAGGGCGTCGTGCACACGCACGCCAACATCGCTCGCATCGTGCGGCACATGCCGGCACACGACGGCCTCCGGTGGGGCAGCCGCTGCGGCTTCACCGGCACCCTCGCGTTCGCGGCCGGCATCTGGGGCGTCGTCCTCCCCCATCTCTACATGGGCGGCGAGATCTCCTGGATGGCCGGCCTCGCTCCGGAGCAGTGGGTCGACCGCATGATCACCGAGCGCACGACCTTCACGTACGCCCCGACCCCGTTGATGGGGGCGTTCGCCGACGCGGTGCGCCGACGACCGCAGGTGCTCGAGCACCTCGACGGGGTGCTGCACTCGGGCTCGCTCGCCCCACGAGAGGCGACGGTCGACCTCGTTGACGCGATCGGTCACCGGTACGTCGAGACCTACGGCATGACCGAGACAGGCGCGCCCGTGACGGCGACCGTGCCTGCGGACTGGCGCCCGGGGGCCGAGGCCGACGACCCGTTCTCGTCCGCGGGTCGCGCGACGTCGATCGCGCGGGTGCTCGTGCTCGACGACCAGGGGTGCGAGGTGCCCACCGGCGAGGTCGGTGAGGTCGTGGTCGAGAGCGAGACGCTCTTCGCCGGCTATCTCGACGACCCGGCGCAGACCGCCGAGGCACTGCGCGACTCCGGCTCGAGTGTGCCGCGCCTCCACACCGGCGACCTCGGGAGCCTCGACCCAGCCGGTCACCTCTACGTCCGCGGCCGGGCCAAGGACATGATCGTGACGGGCGGCATGAACGTGTACCCGGCGGAGGTCGAGCGCGTCATCGCGCGGGCCGAGGGCGTCGCCGACGTGGCGGTGCTCGGCGTGGCCGACGAGCGCTGGGGCGAGACCGTCGTGGCCGCGGTCGTCGCGAGGCCGGGGTCGACCCTGGACCTCGAGGCCCTCGACACGTTCGTGCGCGGGCAGCTCGCGGGCTACAAGAAGCCGACCCGCGTGCGGGTCGTCGACGAGCTGCCCCGCAACGCGAGCCTCAAGGTGCGCAAGGACGTCCTGCGCCGACAGTTCGAGGAGACCCTGTGACCGAGAACCTTGTGACCGAGCGTGCTGTGACCCGACCTGCCTGGATCGACGCCCTCACGGTGCCGGTCGTCGCCGCTCCGATGTTCCTCGTCTCGGGGCCCGACCTGGTGATCGCGGCCAGCCGGGCCGGGGCCGTCGGCTCCTTCCCCGCGCCGAACTGCCGGACGCTCGACGAGCTCGACGCCTGGCTGGGCACGATCGGCGACGCTCTTCCCGACGAGCCGTGGGCCCTGAACCTCGTGACGCACCGCACCAACGCGCGGCTCGCCGAGGACCTGCGTCTGGTCGCCGAGCACCAGCCGCCCGTCGTCATCACGGCGCTCGGCTCGCCGAAGCCGGTCATCGAGACGGTGCACGCCTACGGCGGTGTCGTGATCGCGGACGTCGTGACGCTCGGGCTCGCGCGCAAGGCCATCGCGGCCGGCGTCGACGGTCTCGCCTGCGTGTCTGCGGGCGCCGGGGGGCACACCGGATTCCTGTCGCCGTTCGCCTTCGTGTCGGCCGTCCGGCGCGAGTTCGACGGGATCGTGACGATCGGCGGCGGCATCAGCGACGGGTTCGGCGTGGCCGGGGCGATCGCGGCGGGGGCCGACCTCGTGTACATGGGCACGAGCTTCCTTGCGACCGCCGAGAGCCTGGCGACGCCGGAGTACAAGCAGATGGTCGTCGACCACGAGGTCGACGAC
>JAHEXN010000148.1 GCA_023252095.1 Actinomycetes bacterium
CCAGGACTCCCGATCGTGCTGGTCGGGCACTCGATGGGTGGACGTACGGCGTGCCGGGTCGCCGACGAGAAGGGCGTCCTCGGCGTCGTGGCGCTGGCGCCGTGGCTGCCGGAGGGCGAGCCGGTCTCCGCCGTCGCGGACCGTGACGTCCGGATCCTGCACGGAACGCGTGATCGGTGGACCTCTGCGCCGCTCAGCAAGGTCTGGGCCGAGCAGGCGCGATCCGTCGCCGCGAGCGTCGAGTGGACGTCCCTCCCGGGCGTGGGCCACTTCATGTTCCGCCGCGTGTCGACCTGGAACCGCTTTGTGACAGACTCCGTGGCGGAGATTCGCCGGAGAGGAACCATGTGAACGATCCCGTCGCGTACGCGGTGGCTGGCCTCGCGCTGGTCGCAGCGGCGTACGCCGGGTGGCTCATGTGGCGTGACGCGGCCTTCTCGAACGGGCTGTTCTACCTCGTCATGCTGCTGGAGCTCGTGCTCCTCGCCATGCTGGTGGGCGGCGTCGTGGCGCTCTCGCGCACCGAGCGCGACGTCGACGGTGTGCTGTTCGTCTCGTACCTCGTGACGGTCCTCGTCATCCCGCCGGCGGCCGTGCTGTGGGGCGTCGCGGAGAAGTCACGCTGGGGCACCGGGGTCGTGCTCGTGGCCATGCTCACGGTCGCGGTGCTCGTGGTGCGGGTCCTGGGCATCTGGCAGGGCGCGTATGTCTGAGCCCCGCCCTCCCCGCTCGACCTCCACCGGATTCGGCCGCGCCCTGGTGGCGGTGTACGCGGTGTTCGCCCTGGCGGCGACGGCCCGCTCGATCTACCAGCTCGCCTCCAAGGCCTCGGAGGCCCCGGTGGCGTACGCGCTCTCGGCCGTCGCCGGAGTCGTGTACGTCGTCGCGACGTACGCCCTCGCGACCGACCGTCGCTCGCTCGCCGTCGCCACGATCGGGTTCGAGCTGCTCGGCGTGCTCGGCGTGGGAGCTCTGACGTTGGTCGATGCCGAGCTCTTCCCCGACGCCACGGTCTGGAGCGACTTCGGGGCCGGGTACGGCTTCATCCCGCTGGTCCTGCCGTTCGTCGGCCTGTGGTGGGTCCGTCGGGTCAGGTCCTGACCGGCCCGTGAGCGCCGACGACCGCTACGTCCTGGTCTCGGTCTGGCGCGTCGGCGCGCCTCTGGCCGACGTCTGGGCGGTCTTCGAGCAGCTGGTGGACGCGCCGGACCCCTTCGTCTGGTGGCCCGACCTCGAGGTCAGGAGCCGCAGCGAGGAGGCGCTTCACGTCATGACGCGCAGCCACCTCGGGTACCGGCTGAGGTTCCGCCTCCACGCGTTGCGGACCGAGCCGCCGCACACCATCACGGTCGAGTCGACGGGCGACCTGACGGGGACGGGACGCATCGCGCTGACGACCGATCCAGGTGGCGGCACGCGCGTGCACATCGACTGGATCGTGACGGCGGACCGACCGTGGATGCAGTGGTCCCGGCCGGTGCTGCGGCCCCTGTTCGTCGCCTCGCACCGGTACGTGATGCGCCGTGGGGAGCACGCCCTGCGCGACTGGTTGGCGTGACAACGCGGCGGAAGGTGCGCTAGTGTCCGTCGCCGTCCGTGTCACCGATCGCTCGAGAGGAGCGCCGTCCATGTCCAGCCACGTGTCGTCGTTCCCCCAGAAGTCCCGCTACCGCGGGACCGATCGGTCGTGCCCCGGACCGGCGTCGCCCTGACGACGTCACGCCAGAGCACCCCGATCGCACCCTGCGGTCGGGGTTTTTTCATGCCTGCGCACACGGCGCCGGCATCCACGGAAAGGAAGAATCATGGAGCACCTCACGCCCAGGCTCGTGAGCTGGGCGTCGATCCTCGGCGAGCAGACGCGGGAGCAGGCGGCCAGAACGGCCCGGATGCCGTTCGTGCACCCCCACGTCGCGTTGATGCCCGATGCCCACCTCGGCAAGGGGGCGACCGTCGGCTCGGTCATCCCCACCGACGGGGCGCTCATCCCGGCTGCGGTCGGCGTCGACATCGGCTGCGGGATGATGGCCGTGCGCACGGCGCTCGCCGCGTCGGACCTCCCGTCCGACCGGGCTCGGGTCCGGGAGGCCATCGAGGCCGCCGTTCCGGTGTCTGCGGGCGGGTACAACCAGGACGTCT
Source organism: Actinomycetes bacterium (assembly GCA_023252095.1). GTDB lineage: Bacteria > Actinomycetota > Actinomycetes > Propionibacteriales > Nocardioidaceae > Aeromicrobium. The sequence goes on from JAHEXN010000148.1 coordinate 2,140, forward strand.
CGCAGCAGCACACCCGGGACCGGCTCGACGACCTCGCGGCCGCGGCCGAGAAGGCGGGCTTCGACCCACGGGGGTACGTGGGCAACTGGGAGCTGCAGCTCGGCACACTCGGGTCCGGCAACCACTTCATCGAGCTGAGCCTCGACGAGCAGGACCGGGTCTGGCTGTTCCTCCACTCCGGCTCGCGGGGCGTGGGCAACAAGATCGCCCAGCACCACATCAAGGTCGCCCAGCAGCTGTGCCGGCAGTGGTGGATCGAGCTCGAGGACCCTGACCTGGCCTACCTCGTGCAGGGCACCGACGAGTTCTGGACCTACGTCCGGGAGCTGCGGTGGGCGCAGGAGTTCGCGCGGCAGAACCGGGCCGAGATGATGGACCGGGTCGAGGCGTGCGTCGCCGAGTGGGTGGGTGCCGGGGAGCTCGAGCGGCTCGACGAGATCAACTGCCACCACAACTACACGTCCCAGGAGACGCACTACGGCCGGAAGGTCTGGGTGTCGCGGAAGGGAGCCATCGCGGCCGACGTCGGCCGGCGGGGTCTGATCCCGGGATCGATGGGGACTGCGTCCTACGTCGTGACGGGGAAGGGATTCGCACCTTCGCTGTCGTCCGCGCCGCACGGCGCGGGACGGGAGTACAGCCGGTCCCGGGCGCGGAAGACGTTCACGGTCGACGACCTGCGGACGGCGATGGGCGACATCGAGTACCGGGACTCCGCCGCTTTCGTCGACGAGATCCCGGCGGCCTACAAGCCGATCGACCAGGTCATGGCCGATGCCGAGCGGCTCGTCGAGGTCGAGCACACCCTGCGGCAGCTCGTGAACGTCAAGGGTGACTGACCGGGATCCGCAAGGGTCAGTCGGTCCAGGCGGGGGCGAGGCGCACGACGTCGCCGATCACGGTGACGGCGGGCGCCCTCGCCCCGACCTGCTCGGCCCGTTCCGCGATCGTGGCCAGGGTGCCGACCGTGACCCGCTGGTCCGGGAGCGAGCCGCGCTCGACGACGGCCGCGGGGGTCTGTGGGTCGTGCCCGGCGGCGATGAGCTCCTGAGCCGTCGTGGCAAGTCGTCGCACGCCCATCAGCATCACGATCGTGTGGTGGCCGCCGAGCGGCAGCTGGCCGAGCTCCTCGTGGCCCGTCAGGACCGTGAAGCCCGTCGCGAGGCCGCGGTGCGTGACGGGGATGCCGGCGGCCGCCGGCACCGAGATCGCGCTGGTCACGCCGGGGACGACCTCGACCGGGATCCCGGCCGCCTCGCACGCGAGCCGCTCCTCGCCGCCACGCCCGAGGACGTAGGGGTCGCCGCCCTTGAGTCGGACGACGACCTTGCCGGCACGGGCGTGGTCGACCAGGATCTGGTTGATCTCGTCCTGGGGGACGGGGTGGTGGTCGGGCCGCTTGCCGACGTCGATGACCTCGACGTCGGGCGACAGCTCGTCGAGCAGCTCGACGGGGCCGAGCCGGTCCACCACCACGACGTCGGCCTCGGCCAGCAGTCGTCGTCCGCGGGACGTCAGGAGGCCGGGGTCGCCGGGCCCTCCGCCCACGAGTGCGACCGAGCCGCCCGGGTGGTGTGTGCGGTGCCGCAGGGGCAGTTCGCCACCCTGGAGCGCGGCGGCCACTGCGTCGCGCAGCTGGGAGGCACGTCGGGCGTCGCCACCCCCACTGACCGCGATCGTGACGTCGTCGATCTCCGCGACGGCCGGCACCCAGGCCGTCGCAGCATCAGGGTCGCCGCCCTTGAGGCACCAGATACGGCGTTCCTCGGCGTCCGCGGCGACGTCGTCGTCGACCGGCGAGTCGGTCGCGGTCTGCACGAGCCACGCACCGTCGAGGTCGGTGGACGCGTAGCCGCGGCGGTGCCAGGTCACGACTCCCAGGTCGGCCAGCTCGCCGATCCGGGCGCTGGCCTCGGGGGAGACCACGACGACCTCCGCGCCGGCGTCGACCAGCGCGTGGGTGCGTCGCGTCGCGACGTGTCCGCCGCCGACCACGAGCACGCGCCGTCCCCGAAGGCGCAGGGTCAGCGGGAGGTTGCCGGACGGACCAGGTGCCATGCCCGGGGTCAGACCGCGGCCGTCGCGAGCAGGGCGTCGCCCACCATGCCTGCCGCGAGCGTCGCGCCGTCGTGCGCGTCGATCAGCAGGAACGCGCCGGCGGCCCGCGAGTGCAGGTACTCCTCGGCCGCGATGGGAGCGGCGAGGCGCAGCGTCACGTGACCGATGTCGTTGAGACCCAGGGTCTCGGCGGGCTGCAGGCGCGCCGCGTCGAGGTCCAGACGTCCGCCGACCTGCTTGACGATCGCCTGCACCGTGCGTGTGCCGTGCTTCAGCAGCACCTTGGCGCCGGCGCGCAGCTCACGGTCCGAGAGCCAGGCGACGGTGCCGTCGACGTCCTGCGTGGGCGTCGGGACGCTGCGCGAGGTGACGATGAGGTCGCCCCGGGCGATGTCGACGTCGTCGTCGAGCCGGAGCGTGACCGACTGGGGTGCGTAGGCCTCGAGCAGCTCGCCGTCGGCGGTGTCGATGCCGGCCACGGTGCTCGTGCGACCGCTCGGCAGCACCGTGACGGGGTCGCCGACGCGGACGAGGCCTGAGGCGATCTGACCGGCGTAGCCGCGGTAGTCGCGGAATCGCTCGCCCGCAGCCTGCTGCGGGCGGATCACGAGCTGCACCGGGAAGCGCAGCGGCTCCGACTGCGGCTCGCCCGCGGGGGAGAGCTGCTCCAGCACCTCGAGGAGGCTCGGGCCGTCGTACCAGGGCGTCCGCTCGGAGCGCGTGACGACGTTGTCGCCCGCCAGGGCCGAGACGGGCACCGTGATGACGTCGCTGAGGCCCAGCGCGGTCGCGGAGGCGTTGACCTGCGCCGAGACGGTGTCGAACGTGGCCTCGTCGTAGTCGACGAGGTCGATCTTGTTGACGACCACGACGACGTGCGGGACGCGCAGCAGCGACGACACCGCGAGGTGACGACGGGTCTGCTCCTGGATGCCCTTGCGCGCGTCGACGAGCAGCACGACGACGTCGGCCGTGCTGGCACCCGTGACGGTGTTGCGCGTGTACTGCACGTGACCCGGGCAGTCGGCCAGGATGAACGACCGCTCCGCCGTCGCGAAGTAGCGGTAGGCCACGTCGATCGTGATGCCCTGCTCGCGCTCCGAGCGCAGGCCGTCGGTCAGCAGCGCGAGGTCGGCCTGCTCGAGTCCGCGGTCACGACTGACCCGCTCGACGGCGTCGAACTGGTCGGCCAGCACCGACTTGGAGTCGTACAGCAGTCGGCCCACGAGCGTGGACTTGCCGTCGTCGACGGAGCCTGCGGTGGCCAGACGAAGAAGAGTCCCCATCATGCCGCCTTCGTGAAAAGGGCGCCACGATACGAAGGCGTCCTGATGGACGCCTCATCATGGTTCACTCGCTGGCGCTCGCTCATCAGAAGTACCCCTCCTTCTTCCGGTCCTCCATAGCGGCTTCCGAGATCCGGTCGTCGGCACGGGTCGCGCCTCGCTCGGTCACGCGGGTGGCGGCGACCTCGGCGATGACGTCCTCGACCGTGACGGCCGGGCTCTCGACCGCGCCGGTGCACGACATGTCGCCGACCGTGCGGTAGCGGACGGTGCGGGTCTGCACGGTCTCGTCGTCCTTCGGCTGGGCGAACTCACCGACCGACAAGAGCATGCCGTCGCGCTCGAAGACCTCGCGGTCGTGCGCGTAGTACAGCGGCGGCAGCTCGATCTTCTCGTGGCCGATGTACTGCCAGATGTCGAGCTCGGTCCAGTTGCTGAGCGGGAAGACCCGCACGTGCTGCCCCGGCGTGTGGCGTCCGTTGTACAGGTTCCAGAGCTCGGGACGCTGGTTGCGGGGATCCCACTGGCCGAACTCGTCGCGCAGGCTGAAGATGCGCTCCTTGGCGCGGGCCTTTTCCTCGTCGCGACGACCGCCGCCGAACACGGCGTCGAACTTGTGGCCCTCGATCGCGTCGAGCAGGGGCTGCGTCTGCAGCGGGTTGCGGGTGCCGTCGGCGCGCTCGCGGAGCCGGCCGTCGTCGATGTAGTCCTGCACGCTGGCGACCTCCAGCCGCAACCCGAGCCGCTCGACGGTGGCGTCGCGGTACGCGATGACCTCAGGGAAGTTGTGCCCCGTGTCGACGTGGAGCACGGGGAATGGCACCGGCGTGGGCCAGAAGGCCTTGACCGCCAGGTGCAGCATCACGACCGAGTCCTTGCCGCCGGAGAACAGCAGCACGGGTCGCTCGAACTCGGCGACCACCTCACGGATGATGTGGATCGACTCGGACTCCAGCCACTCGAGGTGGGTGAGTCGTCGGGTCTCGACGGTCGTCATGGTTCCTTCGTTGGTCACGTGTGCAGGCCGCACTCGGTCTTGTCGAACCCCGCCCAGCGCCCGGCGCGGGGGTCCTCGCCGGGGGCGACGCGACGCGTGCACGGCGCGCAGCCGATCGACGGGTAGCCGTCGTTGACGAGCGGGTTGACGATGATGTCGTGGTCGCGGGCGTAGTCGAGCACCTCGTCGAACGTCCACGAGGCGAGCGCATTGATCTTCACGAGGCCGTTCTTGGCGTCCCACGTGACCCACGGCGTGTCGGCCCGGGTGGGGCCCTCGTCGCGGCGCACACCGGTGATCCACGCCTCGTAGCCGGCAAGCGTGCGGGTCAGCGGCTCGACCTTGCGGAGCTGGCAGCACAGCGCCGGCTCGCGGCGGTGCAGCTCGGCGCCGTGCTCGGCGTCCTGCTCCGCGACGGTCTTCTGCGGGAGGACGTCGACGATCGTGAGACGCATCGAGGCCTCGACGGCGTCGCGCGTGCCGAGGGTCTCCGAGAAGTGGTAGCCCGTGTCGAGGAAGAGCGTGTCGACCCAGTCGATGTGCTCGGCGACCACGGCGGGGAGCACGGCGTCGGCCATCGAGCACGCGACGGCGGTGCGCAGGCCGAACGTGTCGGCGACCCACGCGAGGACCTCGGCGGAGGTCGTCTCGGGCGCGCTGAAACGCGCCTCGGCCTCGTGGGCGATGGCCTCGAGCTCGGCATTGCTCCGCCGCGGCGCGAGCAGGTGCTCCCGCTCGGCCAGGTGGGCGGCCCGCTCGGCGTCGTGGCGCTGCTGGCGTTCACGGCGTTCGGCCAGGGTGAGGCTCGCTGCAGCCACGGCACACTCCCATTTCGACGATCGACTGAGGTCAAGACTAGAACCGCGCCACGCACGGACCCATTCCGGTGGACCGATGTCCGCATCACGAAACGGAATCAGGTGACGTGGGTCACACTGGGAGCATGGTCACCTTCCACCGGCCGTTCAGCGGCTTCTCGGTCGACGACGTCCCCCGCGCGCTGGCTTTCTACCGCGACGTGCTCGGACTCGACGCGCGCGAGGGCGACATGCGCATCGGCGAGCTCCATCTCGGCGACGGCCACGTCGTGATCGCCTACCCCAAGGGCGACGAGCACCAGCCGGCTTCGTTCACAGTCCTCAACCTGCCGGTCGACGACGTGGGCGCGGCCGTCGAGGAGCTCACGGGACGAGGTGTCGAGTTCCTGCACTACGACGGTGCGCCGCAGGACGAGCACGGCGTCATGCGGGGCTACGGGCCCGACATCGCCTGGTTCACGGACCCGGCCGGAAACGTCTTCTCCGTCATCGCCCACTGACGGCGAGTCGCGTACGGTCGGGGGATGGCCCGCTTCATCGACATCCACCCCGAGAACCCGCAGCAGCGTGCGGTCGACCAGGTGGTCGACCTGATCCGTCAGGGCGGTCTCCTGGCGTTTCCGACTGACTCCGGCTACGCGCTCGGGGCCCAGATCGGCAACGCTGGCGCCCTGGATCGGATCCGGTCGATCCGCCAGCTCGACGACAAGCACCACTTCACCCTGATCTGCCACGACTTCTCGCAGCTCGGCCAGTTCGTGCACGTCGACAACTCCGTGTTCCGCGCCATCAAGTCCGCGACGCCGGGGCCGTACACCTTCATCCTGCCGGCGACCCGCGAGGTGCCAAAGCGTTTGCTGCACCCCAAGAAGAAGACCGTCGGCGCCCGCATCCCGGACCACGCCGTGACCCAGGCGATCGTCGCGGCCCTGGGCGAGCCGATCCTGACGAGCACGCTGATC
>JAHEXN010000332.1 GCA_023252095.1 Actinomycetes bacterium
GTGGCGCCGGCGGCAGGTTCGTGGATGAAGGGCGTCGCGATCACGCCGGGGTGGATCGTGTTGACCCGGATGCGGTCGCGGCCGAGCTCGAGAGCCGCCGTGCGGGTGAGGCCGCGCACGGCCCATTTGCTCGCGACGTACGGCCCGTAGTGTGCCGTGCCGCCGAGGCCCATGACCGAGGCGATGTTGACGATGGCGCCCCCGCCGGCGCGGCGCAGGGCGGGGGCGGCGACCTGGATGCCGAGGAACGTGCCGGTGAGGTTGATGTCGAGGATGCGCGACCACGTCGCCGGGTCGGTGTCCTCGATCGTGGCGGGCGGGTTCTGGACCCCCGCGTTGTTGACGAGCACGTCCAGGGCGCCGAACGTGCTCTCGGCCGCCCGCACCGCGGCGGACCACGAGCCCTCCTCGGTGACGTCGAGGCGGACGAAGAGCGCGTGGGAGCCGAGCTCGTCGGCGAGGGCGGCGCCGCGATCGGTGTCGATGTCACCGATCACGACGTTCGCTCCCTCGGCGTGGAGGGCGCGCACGTGGCTCGCGCCCTGGCCGCCGGTGCCGCCGGTCACGAGCACGGTCTGGTTGTCGAAGCGGGGCATCAGGGATTCCTTTGATCGGCCAGTGGTGAGTCGGTCGACTCACCACTGGCCCGACCCTAGGTCGGCGTCAATGGTGAGTCAAGCCACTCACCTCGTATGCTCGGTCCATGTCAACGGCAGCGACGACCTACCACCAGCGCGTCGCCCAGGAGAAACGCGCCCTGATCGTGGGCGCCGCGACGGCACTGTTCCTGGAGCTGGGCTACGACCGGACGTCGCTGGCCAGGATCGCCGCGGAATCGGGGGTCTCGCGGGCCACGTTGTTCAAGCAGTTCCCGACCAAGGCGGCCCTGTTCGACGCGATCGTGACCGAGTCGTGGGCGTCGGACGACGAGGAGGATCCTCCGCCCGTGGGCGATGTCGTCGCCGGGCTCGGCGCCATCGGGCGCCGCTACGCCGAGCTGCTGGCCCGCCCCCAGATGACCGATCTGTTCCGGATCGTCATCGCCGAGCTGCCGCGCTTCCCGGAGCTGGCCCACGCACAGTTCTCGCAGGGCAAGCTGCCGTACTTCGAGTCGGTCCGGAGCTACCTCCTGGCGGAGCACGAGGCGGGAACCGTGCAGGTCGAGGACGCGGACCTCGCCGCCACCCAGTTCCTCGGCATGATCTCCAACTACGTCTTCTGGCCAGCGCTGCTCGTGCCGGACTGGGAGGTGAGCGACGATCGTGTGGACCAGGTGGTCGAGGGCGCCGTCCGCACGATCGTCGCCCGGTACGGCGCGAGCGGAACGCGCCGGTCCGCCCTCGACTGATCCCTGTGACCGCGCGACATCGGTCGGGCCGCGCAGGTCGAAGTCGCGACACCTGACTACTGCCCCGTTCGGCTGCCTCGGGCGATGCTGGTCCGACCAAAGGATCGAAGGGGAGTCCCGTGACGGTGGAGAAGCTCGGCGTACGCCGGCAGACAGCGGACGAGCCCAGCCTGCGCCGCACGGTCGTGGCGGCCTCGATCGGCAACTTCGTGGAGTGGTACGAGTTCGCGGTCTACGGCGTCGTCGCCGCCTTCATCTCGGTCGCGATGTTCCCGTCCCACGACCCGACCGCCGCGATGCTGAACACGTGGGCGGCCTACGGGATCGCCTTCCTCGTGCGGCCGGTCGGCGGCGTGGTCCTCGCGCGCATCGGCGACCGCTACGGACGACGCCACATCCTCTACGTCACGATCACGATGATGTCGGTCGCGACGTTCTCGATCGCCCTGATCCCGTCGTACGCGACGATCGGGATCGCCGCGCCGATCCTGTTGATCTGCGCCCGCGTCGCGCAGGGCATCGCGGCCGGTGGCGAGCTGGCCGGTGCCGCCGCGTTCCTCTACGAGCACGCCCCGGCGGACCGCCGAGCCCGGATGGTCAGCTTCCTGGGCGTGAGCACGTTCTGCGCCATGGTGCTCGGGTCGATGCTGGGGACCCTGCTCACCGTCGCGCTGTCCGCCGACCAGATGCAGTCGTGGGGATGGCGCGTCGTCTTCGCGACGGCGCTGCCGCTCGGTTTCGTGGGCCTCTACATCAGGCGCTCCCTCACCGAGACGCCCGAGTTCCAGCACATGCACGCGCGGCGCGACACCACGGTCGCCGAGCCGAGCCCGGTGGGCTTCTGGCAGGCCATCGGGGACAACCGGCGCGCGATCCTGCTGTACCTGGGCTTCGGGTCGTTCTACTCGATCGCGATCTACGTCAGCGTCGCCGCCTACCTGGCGTACATGCTCGCCAACGGCTTCTCGGAGCGGTCGGCGCTGACGATCAACACGATCTCCGGGCTCGTGATCATCCTGGGCATCCTGCTCTCAGGCGGCCTGGCCGACCGCATCG
>JAHEXN010000149.1 GCA_023252095.1 Actinomycetes bacterium
TGTTCCGAGCCGTCGTCGTCTTCAGGTTCGACGCGGGCCAGGTCATCGGCAGCTCGGCATCAGGCGCCACCGACGCGCGGCTGGCGGCCCTCGTCGGTACTTGGGCCGTCAGCGGTCTCGCGCTCCTCAGCGTCGGGGCCGTGGTGCTCGCCGTCCGGCAGCGACGCGATCCCGTCGTCGTGGCCACAGCCACCACCGTCCTGGCGTCGAGCGCCGTCGCGCTCCTCGGCGGCAGCTACTGGGCCCACTACCTGACCCAGCTCGTCCCCGCGGTGGCCCTGGGGGCCGGCCTGGTCGCCGTCGCCATCGCGCCATGGGCCAGACGTGTCGGCGCGGGAAGCCTGGTCGTCGCGCTCGGCTTCACCCTGACGTACTCGCTCGCGACCGGCGGGCAGCACGAGTCCGACGCCGAGAACCTCGGGGTCGCCGTGCGGGATGCGGGAGAGCCCGGCGACACGATGGTCGTGGCCTACGGCCAGCCCAACGTGCTGCTCGCCGCGGGCATGGACAGTCCCTACGAGAACCTCTGGAGCCTGCCGATCCGCGTGCGCGACCCGGAGCTGACCGGGCTGATCGACGTGCTGCGCGGGCCCGAGGCTCCCTCCTGGGTCGTGGAGTGGTCCGACTTCGACACGTGGGCGGTCGACGCCCGCGGGCTGAAGCTGGTCGTGAACGACTTCTACCGTCCGGTCGCGGCGCCGTGCGGCCACGTCGTGTGGCTGCGCCGCGACCTCGATCGCGCGCCCGTCGCGGAGGGGTGCTGATGTCGATCCGCGCAGTCGCGATGACGGTCTACGCCCTGGCCCTGTCGGCCTGGATCGTGCTGGTCGGCCTGCCGTCCGACCCGTTCCAGATGTTCGTGTGGCTCTGGCTCGCGGCGATCGCCTGGTACGCCGGGTCACCGTGGTCGGTGCACACGCGATTCGTGCGCGACTGGTGGCCGGCGTTCGCAGTCCTCGTGCTCTACCTCTACAGCCGCGGCCTCTCCGACGAGCTCATCGGCATGCCGGTGCACTGGACCATGCCGATCGACGTCGACCGGTGGATGTTCGGTGGCCACCTGCCCACGGAGGTGCTGCAGGACCGGCTCTGCGGCGACCCCTGCGTGCGCAGCGCCGAGCCGCGCTGGTTCGACGTCGTGCTGACCACGGTCTACTTCAGCCACTTCGTGCTGGGCCTCGGTCTCGCGTTCGTCCTGTGGATCCGCGACCGCGCCGCCTGGACCGCGTGGCTCACCCGCTACCTGACGATCAACGTCGCGGGTCTGGTCATCTACATCCTCTACCCGATGGCGCCGCCATGGCTGGCCTCGAAGGAGGGCTACATCAGCGAGTCGCTCCCCCGTCTGACCGGCCGCGGCTGGGAGGTCATCGGCCTCGACGGATTCCACGTCGTGCTGGCGTCGGTCGGCAACCCGGTGGCGGCCATGCCATCGCTGCACTCCGGCATCGCGGCGCTCGTGGCGTTCTGGTTCATCGCCCGGCACCGGTCACCCTGGCGTTGGTTGGCGCTGCTGTACCCGGCGACGATGGGGTTCGCCCTCGTCTACTACGCCGAGCACTACGTCATCGACCTCCTCGCCGGGTGGGCCCTCGCAGGCCTCGTGATGGTCGCGGTCGGTCGCTGGGAACGGCGGCGCGGCATCCCGTCAGTCCTCGTCGCGCAGGGAACGGATCATGCTCTGCAGGCTCCGGAACGCGGCCAGGCGCTCGACTGACTCAGGCGGGCCGCTCCCGCGAGGCCAGGTAGGCGTGCACGAGGGGCACGACCGAGGCGCCCTCGCCGCTCGCCGACGCCACGCGCTTCATCGAGCCCGCCCGCACGTCGCCCGCGGCATAGACGCCCGGGACGGAGGTCGCGAGGTTCTCGGGCGGGAGCCCGTCGACCCACTGGTGCTTGGGCACGTCGCGGCCCGTGACGACGAAGCCGTTCTCGTCACGCACAACCTCGGCCGGGATCCAGTCGCAGTGCGGCTCGGCCCCCAGCAGCAGGAACAGGCCACCGGCCTCGACTCGCTCCCTGTCGCCCGTGACGACGTCCTCGAGCTCGAGCCACTCCAGCCGCACCTCTCCCCCGCCGTCGACGACGCGCGTCGACGGTCGGACCGAGATGCGACGATTCAGGTCGATCTCGGAGATCAGGTACGACGACATCGTCTCGGCAAGAGCAGCACGGCGCACGACGATCGTGACCGACCGGGCGAAGCGCGCGAGGTGCACCGCGGCCTGGCCGGCGGAGTTGCCACCGCCGACGACGTAGACGTCGCGCCCCTCCATCTCGCGGGCCGCCGACATCGCTGCCCCGTAGTGCACGCCGGCGCCCGTGAGCTCGTCGAGCGACTCGACGCGCAGCTTGCGGTAGGCCACGCCGCTGGAGATGACGACCGACCGGGCACGGACCTCGCCCGACTCGGTGCACAGCACGTGGGGCTGACCGGCCGCGCCGACGCGCATCTCGTCGACGACCTGGCCCGTGAAGAAGCGCGCACCGAAGCGCAGCGCCTGGTTGCGGGCCCGCTGGGACAGCCGCATGCCCGAGATGCCCCGCGGGAAGCCCAGGTAGTTGCGGATCATCGAGCTCGTGCCGGCCTGGCCACCGATCGCCTCGGCCTCGAGGATGATCGTCGAGAGTCCCTCCGAGGCGGCATACACGGCGGCCGCGAGACCAGCCGGGCCGCCGCCCACGATCGCGACGTCGACGACGCGGTCGATGTCGATCTCGGTCGGTGCACCGTAGACCGAGATCGCCACGTCGCGGACCGACGAGGCGTGGATGACCGTGCCGTTCGCCGAGAAGACCAACGGGAAGACCGGCTCACCCTCCCACCGCTCGAGCACGTACCGACCCGCGTCGCTGTCGGGCCCCCAGATGCGGTTCGGCATGCCCATCCGGTCGAGGAAGTCGCGGATCGAGAGCGTCAGCGAGTCCCGCACCGGAGAGATGATCTTGACCGAGACGACCTCGGGGTCGGGGACCGTCGAGCCCCAGTCGGACAGGACCTCGGTGAGGGCGTTGTGGAACTCCTCGTCACGGGTGCCCCGCGGCATCAGCAGGTAGGCGTCGAACTCTCCGCGCGCCATGGCCGACCGGAGGTCGGGGGCGTCGGTGAGGAAGCGCTCCCAGTGCGCCGCGATGACCCTGCGCGCCGTGGGCACCTTCTCGCGCAGCTTCGCGAAGCAGTGCAGCACCTCGGCGTCGGGCAGCTGTGACTCGGACACGACCATCGCGACCGTGCCGCCGACCTGCAGGATGTCGCGGGTCTCCGTCAACGCCTCGTGGCACGAGCCGGTGACGTGCACGTCGTACTCGTGGACGTACCGGGCGAGCCCGGCCCGCATCTCGTCGGGATGTTCCGGGGCGATGAGGACGATCGCGGGGCCAGTGCTCACGTGCGCAAGCCTAGGAGGCCGCGTCACATACTGTGCCTGGATGACCAGGTTCTGCATCGATCCGGCCACGCTGCTGCACCTGGCGCGCTCCGGAGAACGTCCGCACCCGTCGCACCAGCTGGTCGCGCCGGGCTCGCTGCGCTCGCAGGCACTGGCGCTCCTGCTGCCGCTCGCCGCCAGCGGCGAGGTCGACGACCGCGAGGTCCTGGACCTGCACGTGCCCATCACCGAGATCAAGGTGCGCCTGCTCGGCGACCGGGTGTCGCGGCGCGTCGCCTGGCAGCTGGCGCGCGAGCACGGGTTCACCGAGCTGAGGGTCGCCGAGTACCTGGCCGTCACGCGACTGCAGGCCGATGTGCTCGTCACGAGCGACCCGGAGATCGCGGCGGCCGCAGACGGCGTCGTGCCGACCGCTCCGCTGGCGGCGCTCCTCAGCGCGTGAGGTATCGCTCGAGGTAGGGAGCCGTGACACTGTCCCGGTTCTGCAGCAGATCTCCCGGGGTCGCCTCGGCCACGATCTTGCCGCCCCGGTCGCCACCGCCAGGGCCGAGCTCGACGACCCAGTCGGCGGCCGCCACGACCCGCATGTCGTGCTCCACGACGACGACGGTCGCACCGGAGTCGACGAGCCGACCGAGCACCCGCACGAGGTCACGGACGTTGACCGGGTGGAGCCCGCCCGTCGGCTCGTCGAGCACGAACACGGTGCCGTCGCGTCGGGGACGCTGCAGCTCGGTCGCGAGCTTGATGCGCTGGGCCTCACCGCCCGAGAGCTCGGTCGCCGGTTGCCCCAGCGTCAGGTAGCCGAGCCCCACGTCGAGCAGCGTCGTCAGCGAGCGGTGCACGGCGGGCACGTCCGCGAAGAACTCGGCCGCCTCCTGCGTCGTCATCGCGAGGACCTGACCGATGTCCCGGCCCTGATACCGCACCTCGAGCGTCTCCGGGTTGTAGCGCGACCCGTGGCACGTCGGGCAGCTCGAGTAGCTCGTCGGCAGGAACACGAGCTCGATCGCGATGAATCCCTCGCCCTCACACGTCGGACACCGTCCCTCCGCGACGTTGAACGAGAACCGGCCGGCCGCCCACCCCCGCTCCTTCGCCTCGGGAGTCGCGGCGAAGAGTCGGCGCACCGCGTCGAACAGCCCGGTGTAGGTCGCGAGGTTCGAGCGCGGCGAGCGGCCGATCGGACGTTGGTCGATCGCGATGACGCGTCGCTGCTCGTCGTCAGCCTCGAGCCGCTCCGTGATCGCGGTGAGCAGCGACGACTTCCCCGCGCCGGAGACACCCGTGATGGCGGTCATGACGCCGAGCGGCACCCGCACGCTGACGTCCTGCAGGTTGTTGACGTCGAGGCGGTCGAGCACCAGCCACTCGTCGGGCTCGCGCGACGCCAGGATCGGCGCGTCGTCACGGTCGAACATGAACTCGCCCGTCGCCGACTCCGCGACACCTTCCAGTGCCGCGGGCGGTCCGCTGTGCACGACGCGCCCGCCGAGCACGCCGGCGCCCGGGCCGACGTCGACGACCCAGTCGGCGTTGCGGGCGATCGACAGGTCGTGCTCGACCACGAACAGGGAGTTGCCCGTGGCCACGAGCTCCCGGAGCGCGGTGTAGAGGGCCTCGGAGTCCGCCGGGTGCAAGCCGGCCGAGGGCTCGTCGAGGACGTACAGCACCCCGAACAGCCCAGCGCGGAGCTGGCCCGCGAGCCGGACCCGCTGCAGCTCGCCGGCCGACAGCGCGGTGCTCGAGCGGTCCATCGAGAGATACCCCAGGCCGAGCGAGATGATCGCCTCCACCCGCGCACCGAAGTCCTTCACGAGCGAACGCGCAGCGGACGAGGCGGCGGCACCGTGGCGGTCGGTTCCACGCGCCTGCTCCTCCAGGCCCTCGTCGAGCAGCTGGCACACCGACGAGAGCGGCATCGCGGCCATCTCCGCGATGTCGACCCCCGCGAACGTCACCGCGAGGGCGGCCGGACGCAGACGCTTGCCGTGGCACGTCGGGCACGGCCCGTCGGCGATGAAGGCCTCGAGCTTCTCGCGCTGCGACGGCGACTGCGTCTTGGCCAGGTTGCGCATCAGGAACGTCTCGGCCGACGACCAGTGCCCGTGGTACGCGCTCGCCTCACCCTGCTTGTTGCCCTGCAGCAGCATCCGCGGGGTCTCGTCGGTGAACAGCAGCCAGTCGCGATCGGCCTGCGGCAGGGTGTGCCACGGGGCATGGATGTCGATGCCGAGCTTCGTGACCATGCGGCGCACGTTCAGGCCGACCCACGCCTTGTTCGCCCAGACGCCGATCGCCCCCTCGTCGATCGAGAGCGTCGGGTCGGGCACGAGCAGCGCCTCACTGGTGCTGCGCGCGACACCGCTTCCCTGACACGTGGGGCACGCGCCCACCGCCGTGTTCGGCGAGAACGCGGACGCCGGGAGGTGCTCGGCGCCGGCCGGGTAGGTGCCGGCGCGGCTGTAGAGCAGCCGCAGCACGTCCGACAGCGAGCTCAGCGTGCCCAGCGTCGACCGCGAGCTCGCGGCCCCGCGCGCCTGCTGAAGCGCGACCGCCGGTGGCAGGCCGTCGATCGTGCCGATCGCGGGCGCCCCGACCTGGGACAGCAGCCGGCGGGCGTAGGGCGCCACCGACTCGAAGTACCGGCGCTGCGACTCCGCGAAGATCGTCCCGAACGCGAGCGACGACTTCCCCGAGCCCGAGACCCCGGTGAACGCGACGAGGCAGTCGCGCGGGAGGTCGACGTCGACGTCCTGCAGGTTGTGCTCGCGCGCGCCACGCACGCGGATCCATCCGGAGGAACCGGCCGGGAGCTCGGGTTCACTGGTTGCGGGCATCTCGCCAACGTAGTGCGGTGACGGGCGCGACGCTCGGTCAGTACCCCTGCGGACTCACCTGGCCTTGCCGTTGCCGTTGCCGTTGCCATTGGCGTTCCCGTTGCCGTTGGGTCTGCCGCTGCCCTGCCCGTTCCCGTTGCCCGTGCTCGCGGCGTCGGGCGCAGCGGGCGCCACGCCGACCGTCGCGCCGGAGGGCGTGGGTTCCGATACAGGCGCGACGGGTTGCGCGGGCACGACGTCCGCGACCGCGCCGTCCTCGGCGGGCGGCGTCACGGCCTCGACGGCGTCCTCGGGTGCCTCGGCGACCGACGGCGACCTCTCCCCAGCGAGCAGCAGGGCGACCACGAGCGCCACGGCGGCCGCAGATCCTGCCGTCGCCCAGCGCGAGCGGCGGCGGCCCAAGGAGGCAGTGGCCACGACCGCGGCAGCTCGAACGTCGTGGTGTCGCTGCTCGGCAGAGATGTCTTCGGCATCGACCTCCGGCAGCGCGAGTGCGAGCCCGAGACCGTCGATCGTGCGCACGACGGCCGCCGCATCCGCAGGTCGATCCGTCGACGCCTTCGCGGCCAGGGCCGTGACGAGTCCTCCGACGACGGGCGGCACCGACGACGGCAGCGCCGGAAGCTCGTCGTTGACCTGCGCCCACGCCGTCGCGATCGGCGACGAACGGCGAAACGGCGACGTCCCCGTCAGGCAGCAGTGAGCGACGAGCCCCAGGGCGTAGAGGTCGCTTGACGGCGTCGCCGAGCGTCCCCCGATCTGCTCGGGGCTCAGGTACTCGACGGTGCCGAGGAGCGCACCCGTCGTCGTCATCGCCGTGCTCGTGTCGGTCCGCGCAAGGCCGAAGTCGACCAGGACCACGCGGGAGTCCTGCGTGAGCATGATGTTGGCGGGCTTCAGGTCCCGGTGCACGATGCCGTGCGTCTGGAGATGCGCGAGCGCAGCGGCGACCTCGCGCACCACCGCGAGCGTCTCCTCCCACGGCAGCGCGCCACGCTCTCGCAGGAGGCCCGCCAGCGTGGCGCCCTCGATGAGCTCCATGACTACGAACGGCGTGCGGTCCGGGGAGTCCTGGTCCTCGTCGTGGTCGTAGACCTCCGCGATCGACGGGTGCCGCAGCGACGCCAGGATCGTGGCCTCTGCCTCGAGCCGTCGACGGTGGTCGGCCGCGTCGTGCACGCTTGTCCGCAGCAGCTTCACGGCGACCTCCCGGCGAAGCCTCAGGTCAACCGCACGGTGGACCGTGCCCATGCCACCTGTGCCGAGCACCTCGAGCAACCGGTAGCGGCCGTTCAGCGTCCTGGCGTCGTTCATGCCGTTCCCGTTCTGTCGTGGCAGCGGTGAGCCCGCGTCCGCCTCGGCAGCGTCCGAGCACGCCGACCGAGGGACGTGTACCCCACGCAAAAGACCCGAAACGTGCTCTCAGCCCAGGGAGCGGTCGAGGTTGATCGCGGCACTGATCATCGACAGATGGGTGAAGGCCTGCGGGAAGTTGCCCAGCTGCTCCCCCGTGGCGCCGATCTGCTCGGCGTACAGGCCGAGATGGTTGGCGTACGTCTGCATCTTCTCGAAGGCGATCTCGGCGTCGCGCAGGCGACCCGCACGGGTCAGAGCCTCGACGTACCAGAACGAGCAGAGCGTGAACGTGCCCTCGTCGCCGGCCACCCCGTCGGGCGACTCGCCGGAGTCGTAGCGCAGCACGAGGCTGTCGGTCACGAGACGCTCCTCGATCGCCTCGAGCGTCGACAGGAACCGCGGGTCGACCGGCGAGCCGAACTTCACGAGCGGCATCAGCAGCACCCCCGCGTCGAGCGCAGAGCCGCCCGCCGTCTGCGTGAACGTCTCGCCGTTCCACGACTCGGCGTGGATGCGTTCGTAGATCTCGTCGCGGACCCGAGCCCACGTCACGAGGTCTCCGGGCAGCCCGCGCTTGCGGGCGATGCGGATCGTGCGCTCCAGCGCGACCCAGCACATCAGCCGCGAGGTCGTGTGCTCCCGCACGTCGCCGCGGATCTCCCACATCCC
>JAHEXN010000150.1:0-3784 GCA_023252095.1 Actinomycetes bacterium
CACGATTACCGAGACACACGTTGAGGCAGGTCTCGCCGGCGTCCGCACCCAGGTCGTCGAGATGTACGAGGCACGGTGGCAGGCCGCGTCGCCGGCCGAACGGAAGTTCATCGTGGCCATGGCCGAGACCGGCGAGCCGGTCGTCGCTCGAGGCGACGTCGCTACCGCCATGGGCGTTCCGTCGGAGAACCTGTCGGTCCCCCGCGACCGCCTCATCGACAAGGGAATCATCGAGGAGGCCGGCCGAGGCCAGCTCCGGTTCACCCTTCCTGGGTTCGGTGACTACGTCGCAGAACAGGCCGACCAGGGGCGCGACCTGCGTGCGGCCGCGTTCCCCCGGACGCCTCGTCGAGGACCTGGCCCGGCGATCGGTGGCACCGATCCGCAGCGCCCCACCACCAGGTCCTCACAGCGCCCGCCCGAGCTCGGCAGATAGGTCACACGGGGCACCCGGCGAGGTCCCGGAACCGACCCAGCTCGGCCGGTTCGTAGCGGATGGTTCGGCGGCTGATGCGGACGTACGCCGGGCCCTCGTCGTGCTCGCGCCAGGTCGTCAATCGGTCCTCGTTGACGCCGAGCCGGGCCGCAGCCTGACCCGGCGTCAGCAAGGTCGGCAGAGCCCTCATGCGCCGTCGCCAGTCGGCTTGCCGGGGGCCTTCGTGATGGTCACCGTGGCGAACCTCAGAGACGCCCCGATCGCGTCGGCAATGACCTGGTCGGCGTATCTGGTCTGACCGCTCTCGCGGTCCTCCCAGCTGTCGGTCTCGACCCGTCCGACGACGACCACGGTTGCTCCCTTCGGCAGCTCCGCGGCGTGCTCGGCCAGGTGTCCGTAGGCCTTCACTCGGTGGCGCGTGGGGGTCGCGTCGACCCACTCCCCTGCGTCGTCTCGGACGCGTCGGTTGACCAGGACGACGAGCTCGACGACGGGCGTTCCGACCCGGGCGGTGAAGCTGAGGTCGGGCTCCTGGGCGAGGTTCCCCTCGAAGGTGATCGTGTTCAACATGGTGTTCTCCTCATCGGTTGATCCGGGAGACGAGTCGTCTCCCAGGTGGTCACCGGAGGCGGGGTGCTTGTGGCCCTGAACCACATCACCCCCCGCTCCCGATAACTGCCGAGAATTCCGATCTGAGGCCCTGGCAAGGGTCGACGAAGGAGACATGTCTTGCCCTTGCCAGGGCCTCAGATCGGGACAGAATTCCGGCGTCGGGAGCGGGGGTGTACCGCCCATCGGGCGGACAAGAGTCATCGGCGCGAAGCACTTTGCTCCATGCCGGCACAGCCGGCGCTCTAGTGGCCCGCGCTACGAACGGCCACGAATCTCGCAGCCCACCGGAAATTTTTCCTGTCGCCTAGTGATCACCGAGGAGGGGTCCAGGGCCTTGTGGATGACAGGAGTTCTAGGAGGCGCGATGAGTGAGATGTCGGAAGCTCGTACACAAATCGGCCGGGCCGACGATGCGACGCGAGAGCTGCGACGAAGGCTGAACGGTCTGCACGTTGAGCTGCTCGAGCTGGAGCGCTTCGCTGACCGCACCAACACCGGGATGCTCGTCATCGACCGTGCTGACGATTTGCGTCGCCACCTCTCGGGATCGGTGCAGGAACTCACGCAAGGGATTCGGCCAGCGCTGGAATCGACCGAACTTGCCTACTTCGCTGGAGCGATCTCCGGAGAGGTCGATCCCGGCCATGCGCGCACCATGACTGGAGTGGTCCTGCAGGCCGCAAGGGAGACCCGTCACCTCCAGCTGTCGATCCACGTAGCGGCGCGATCGTTGCAACAGATCGTTTCCGCCTCGCCCGCTGCCCCATGGTTTCCTGAACGATTGAATCGCTCTGTACAGCACTCGGCTGCAGCGCTCGACCATGCCCGCCGAGGTGCTCATCGAGTTGGTGAAGACCTGCCGATGATTGCGCGCTCCTTGAGTGTCGACATCGCCAGCCAGGAGATTGCAGACCACCTGAGCATTGCCAGCCTGGCTGATCGCCGCCGGGACCCTGTCACGTCCGCACGACGGGCCACCCCGATGGCGGCGTCGGTGATCGGCCGCGGAGTAACCCCGTGAGTACTGTCCGGCGACTCGTCCGGCCGTCTGCAGCCAGCACAAGTGCATTGTCGTCGCCGTCCACAGACCCGATGAGAGTGCTCGAGCTCGGCTATCGGCGCCCCGCACGCTCGAGTCACCTGTTGCCGAGAGAAGGGATCATCGCATGACCGCGACCACCAGTGACCCGCGTGTGATCGAACTGGCATGCCGGCTGATCGAGAAGCTCAGCGCCGTCCATCGCGAGACAGCGCAGGTGGACTCGAACGGTCGAGACCTCCACGTCACCTCGCAGACATCGATGCTCTCGTACGACGCCCTCGTCGCTTGCCACCGCCTGAGGCACCTGGTCGGTCATGAGCTCTCGACAACCGACGACTTCTTTAAGGGCACCTGGAATGACCTCGAGCCATTGGCGCAAGAGTTCGTCGGTCTGGTCGGCGTGGGTGCTGACGCTGAACTCGAGCTGGCCATCGTGAGCATCGGCAGAGTCGTGAGCGGGGTGACGCGCTATGCCGAACTCACTTGAGCACCTCCAGGACGCGCAGTTGCAGATGCTCCGAGCGCGCAGCACCAGCGACATGGATGCGGGGGAGTTGGTGCGAGGTTGGGTGCTGATCGCGAGAGCCGCTCGCGCGGTCCACGATGCGCTGCCGGCACCGGATCCGACCCGCACCGTAGAGCGGATCGCTCTGATGTCTACCGCGTTGGCGTCGGCGGGCCAGGCGAGGGAGTGGCCAGGAGATGGAAGACCTAGTGCGGCTCTTGAACCGGTTCACGCCGCTCTGATCGCATCAACTCGCGCGACGCCCCCGGACTCCGCCGTCGACGTCGAGACAGCCCAACGACTCCTCACGGCTGTTCTATGGATCGGGGCCGAGTTGGTGGCCGAGCGCGCACGTGACCACGGGTTCGATCTGGCCTTCCATCGCGTGCCCGACTCGGCTCGAGAGCAGGCCGTTGCGCGAGACGTCTCCGAAAGACTCAAGGCGATCGAGACACTCGCTCTGACCGGTTCCCTCCGGCCGGATACCCCGGCCGACGCCCTCGGGGTCGCACTCGGTCGATGGGACGTTCTCGCACACAGGGCCCTTCTGACCGACCGGTCCACGGTGACCCTGCACCATGTCGCCACTCTGGAGGTGGCAACATTTGATGCCTTTCGCGCAGCGACCGCGCGGGCGCACTCCCTCGGTGTTATCGACTACGTCACCGCGGACCGCATGGATCCGGCGATAGCTGGCGCGGCCTCCGCTTGGCGAGACGTCGCCAAGGTGGCCGGCGATTTCAGCTTCGGACATGCCCTGCCCGGTACCGACCTTCTGAGCATTGGCGACGAAGTCCGGGGCCGATTCGCTGATCTCGCCTCGCCCTCCTCGCAGCCCGAGGACATCGACGTCTTCGGGTCATTCACCGGCCATCTGGTGACATCTATGGCGCTGACTGCCGCCGCCCGGGACCTTGTCGACGATCGAGAGCTCATGGCTCCTGCCCGAGCGGTTAACCGACAGCTTCGGGAACGGGTCCCTCGAGCGGGCAATCTCGGCTCTCTCGTCTCCGCTGCCGACCTTCACCAGGGTCGGGCGATCACGGTCCCGCAAGCAGCGCGCGAGATCATCCGCGAACCCCTCGACCTGGCCTACACCGCCTCAGCCGAAGCAATCCAACGATCAGCGGCCCTGGATCCGCTCTATCGGTCCGCCCCTCGGGACGAGAAGGCGACCATCGCTCCGCCA
>JAHEXN010000150.1:3905-8241 GCA_023252095.1 Actinomycetes bacterium
GACCCAACACAGCTCGTTCCAGGCACCTAGCCGCTAGGGACGCCGACCACAGCCACTACCCAGCTCGAAGACCGCCGCTCTATGGCACCGAATGAAGGAGAACAAGATGACCAGCTCGATTCGCGATCCTCATGAGGACGATCAGCTCCTCACCATGGAGGAGGTGTCTGATGTCGTTCGAGTTCCCATCGCCACGCTGCGCTACTGGCGTCACCTCGGTATGGGGCCGCACGGGTTCCGCGTCGGTCGCAACGTCCGTTACTGGCGCCTCGACGTCCTTGAGTGGCTCCGTCAACAGGCCAACGAGGACGCCGCGGATATCCACAGCCGACCACGACTGGCTTGAGTGCCCGACCGCCGAGTCTCACGGTGAGGAGGTGGGTGACTCATGGCATCGGTGAAGAAGCGGGTTCGCAACGGACATGTGGAGTGGCGGGCGCGGTATCGCACCGCCTCGGGTGCCGAACGCAGCAAGGCGTTCAAGCGAAAGGTGGATGCCGAGCGATTCCTGACGACGATCGAGGCGTCCCAGCTCAATGGCACCTACATCGATCCCTCTCTCGCCAAGATCAGCGTTGGAGAGTGGACTGATCGATGGCTCGAGGGACTCGCGCACATCAAGCCCTCGACTCGTAGCCGCTACGAAGGCATCGTGCGCAAGCACGTTCAACCAGCCTGGGGACTCGTCCGCCTCGAGAACGTCACTCACTCAGATGTGCAGGCGTGGGTCACGTCCCTCTCTAGGGCACTGTCGCCGTCTTCGGTGCGAAAGGTGCACCGCGTGCTTTCGTTGGTGCTCGACTCCGCAGTAAGGGATGGCCGACTGGCGCGCAACGTGGCGACTGGCGTCAACCTGCCGCGCCCATCGAAGCCTGAGCATCGCTACCTCATTCATGAGCAGGTCGACCAACTCGCCGAGGAGATGCACCGCCCCAGCACCATCAGTAAGCACGCGCCCATGTCCGAGCGTGTGAATCCGACGAACCGCCTCATCGTCTACTTCCTCGCCTATACCGGGGTCCGATGGGGCGAGATGGCTGCGCTCCGTGTCGGGCGGCTCGACCTTGATCGTCGCCGCGCCGCCATCGTCGAGTCGGTGACTCCGGTCCACGGCAAGGGCTTGGTGTGGGGCACACCGAAGACTCACCAACGTCGGGAGGTCCCCATCGCGCGGTTCCTCATCCCCGAACTTGAGGCGCATATCAAGGGGAAGGCGCCAGACGACTTCGTGTTCAGCGGCTCGCGCGGCGCCCCGGTCATGCGCGTCAGCGCTTTCCGCGCGAGCTTTGAGGCCGCCGCTCGCGCGATCGGCGTGCCGGGACTCCATCCCCACGAGCTCCGTCACACGGCGGCATCGCTCGCCATCGCGGCCGGAGCCGATCCGAAGGTCATCCAGAAAATGCTCGGACATGCTTCAGCGTCGATGACCATGGACACGTACAGCCACCTCTTCGAAGATCGTCTGGACGAGGTCAGCGACGCTATGGACAAGGCGCGCAAACCAAGACCCCCTGCTTAACTCCTTCGCCCGGGTCTACTGACCCGACGCCCCCACCGCCTACTGGGCAGTGAAGCCGAGCCCGTTGCACCCGGTGCTTAGCCCTCGGTTGACCAGGATCGGCCGTCGGCAATGAGCCGTAGCGTTTGCTGGAAGCGAAAGGTAGGGGCGGGAGTACGCTCGGCTCGCTCGCGCATCGGCTTCTGGCCGGGGCGCAAGACATGCCCCGCACCGATACGGCGCCGGGTCATCTGGGGTCAGAAGTCTGGGCCTCAGAGATTGACCTCAGAGGTCACCTTGCTCGGGCCATCGGTTCATGCCTGCCGTGGGGGGACTTGTCCACGGGGGCTGCCAGGTCGACGTTGGTAGGCGTCGGATATCGATGGCCGGATGCGGTCCGTCCTGAGACTGGCGCGGGCCAAATGCGGGCCAAATGCCACCCCCGGCCCAGAACGCTCGCGCGAATACCTCAATCAGAGTCTGCAATTGCAGCAAATTTCAGTGGTACCCCGTACGGGATTCGAACCCGCGCTACCGCCTTGAAAGGGCGGCGTCCTAGGCCGCTAAACGAACGGGGCGTGACGCCGGAACAGCATAGCCCTAGAGGATTTCGCTGATTCTCAGCGGTCGGCCGGACGAGAGTAGGTGTCGTGGTGGGATGGCGCCATGACCGTCGACGAGCTGGTGGCCCGGTACCTCGAGGCGCTGCGGGAGGCCGACGTCGAGAAGGCCCTCGCGCTCTTCGTCGCTGACGGCGTGGTCGACTCACCCTTGTACGGCACGATGCCGGCGGCCGAGTTCTACCCGGCGCTGTTCGCCGACACCGCGGAGTCCGCGCTGACGCTGCGAGCCACGATGGTCGGGGGCGCGGCCGAGCGACCGGTCATCAGCTTCTGGTTCGACTTCGACTGGACGCTCGCCAACGGTGAGCCGGCGCCGTTCACCGTGGTGGACGTCGCCGAGCTCGACGGGGACGGCCTCATCAAGACGCTGCACATCGTCTACGACACGGCTCCGATCCGGGCGGCGTTCGAGCGTCAGCACGGTTGAGCGGCAGGTCGGCGCAGCGCCGCTCAGACCAACGCGTCGCCCTCGATCTTCAGGACGAGGAGCGCCACGTCGTCGTCGATGTCGGCGGGCATGTGACCGATCAGGAGGTCGCAGACCGCATCGGGGTCACCGTGCTGCTGTCCGGTCAGTGCTGCGGTGAGCCACGCGAGACCCTCGTCCAGCGAGCTGCCGCGGCGCTCGATCAGACCGTCGGTGTAGAGGACCACGAGCGAACCGGGAGCCAGGGTGTCCGCGTGGTCCCGGCGTCCTCGATGACCGACCCCGAGCAGCGGGTCCGGACGCTCCGCGAGGACCCGCGTCGAGCCGTCCGGTTCGATCACGACCGGCGGCAGGTGGCCCGCGTTCGACCACCGCAGCCGGACGCCGGGGGACTCGGGGCTCGGCTCGACGTGCGCCACGATCGCGGTCGCGAGCACGTCGAACTCGAGCTGCTGCACGGCTCGTTCCACTGCGCCGAGCACCTCGCCGGGCGACGTGAGCGTCATCGCCACGCCCCGCAGGAGGTTGCGCATCTGCGCCATGCTCGCGGCGGCGTCGCGATCGTGCCCCGTCACGTCGCCGATCACGAGCGACAGCCCGTCACCGGGAAGTCGGAAGGCGTCGTACCAGTCACCACCGATCTGGGCCTCCTCGGCCGCCGGCACGTACCGGACCGCGACGGGCAGCCCCTGCACCTGGGCGGGGTTGCTCAGCAGGCTGCGCTGGAGCGTCTCGCTCAGGCGGCGTTCCTGGTCGACGTGCTCGCGTTGGATCGCCTCGGCCCGGGCCCGACCGAGGGCTCGTCCGACGACGGAGCCGGCGAGGCGGACGAAGTCCGTCAGGTCGTCGTCGAGCAGGATGCGGGGGTTCAGCTCCATGACCAGGGTCGAGACGGCGCGGTCCTCGCGGTCCGCCTCGAGCGCGACCCACACGACGTCGCGACCGTCGGCAGAGCTGCCGGAGACCACCTCGCCGGCGTAGATCGGCCGGGGCGGCTCCCAGTGCGGCTCTGCGGACCAGTCCTCGGTGCTCGTGTCGGCGAGCTGGAGCTCGACGTCGATCGCGTCGGCGTCGTACCCGCGGAACACCCGGAGCGCGCGTCGCTTGACCTCGTCGAGGGAGCTGGCGCCCGCGAGCGACTCCGCCAGACGTGCGAGGACCTCCAGACGCCGTCGCCCCAGCACCGCGCGGGTCGTCTCGGTCGAGACGTCGAGGACGCCCTCGATCTGCCCGGCGGCATCACGGACGGCGGAGTACGAGAACGTGAAGTAGCAGTCCTCGAGGAACCCGCGTCGCTCCAGCGGGACGAGGGCGTCGCCGATCAGGTCGGCGCGTCCCGTCCGGCGCACGTCCCGCATGATCGGCCCGATCTGGGTCCAGGCCTCGTCGAAGACGTCCTCGACCCGGCCACCCAAGGCGCTCGGGTGCTTGTCGCCGATCAGCTCGACGTACGCGTCGTTGTAGACCAGCACGAACTCGGGACCCCAGAACACCGTCATGGGGAACTGGCTGTGCATCATCAGGTCGACGACGTCCAGCAGGGCCTGGCTCCAGGACTTCATCGGACCCAGGTGCGTCGCAGCCCAGTCGACGGCGTCGTAGGCCGCGCGGAGCTCGGGGCTCGCGGCGGCCAGGACGTTTCGGGTCACGCCTGAATCCTAGGGAGACCGGCGTCCGTCGGCAGGTCGAGTCGACCGGGGGACTGGCAGGATGGCGGCGTGATCGACGTCGACGAGGACCGCTTCGTGGAGCTGGCCGAGGCAGCGTTGGCGTCGCTGCCGCCGCAGC
>JAHEXN010000151.1 GCA_023252095.1 Actinomycetes bacterium
ATGACGTCGTCGTTCAGCGGGATCTCGGTCGTGCCGTCGTCGAAGTAGAAGTTGAACAGCGGGTCGGTCGCGAAGCAGTTGATCGAGGCGACGTTGACCGAGAAGGTCAGGAACCGGTTCGTGACCGGCGACGTCGGGGCGATCGGGCCCTCGGTCGCGAACTCGACCAGGTCGGGGCCGGGGTCGCCCGCCGTGTAGGCCGTGACGGCATGGTTGGCGTTGCCACCCCCGTTGAGACCGCCCAGGCTCTGGGCCAACGCGCGCATCTGCGCGTAGCCACCACCGGCGCCGGTCGCGGCGATGTCGGTGTCGGTCGAGGTCGGGTCGAGGACGATGCCGTTCCAGTCGGTCGGCAGCGCCCACGAGCCCTCGGCGGTGTAGGTCGCCCCGGATGCCCCGACGTAGTCGAGCAGGGTCGTGACCTGGCCGGACGCCAGGCCGTTCTCGAAGTTCTCGGTGAACACGACGTCACCAGGCTGGGGAACTGTGGGCGTTCCCGGCGCGGCGATCGCAGGGGACCCGCCCGCGAGCGGGAGGGCGACGGCGGCCACGGCTGCGGTCAGAAGACCGGCCATCCCGCTCGACAGGGCATTTCTCTTCACCAATCGACTCCATCTCAGGAAGGCACATCGACCACCCCCCGGGTGGCCGAGACAAACCTAATCGGACCTGAGAGAAGCCTATGCATCACCTGAGGGTGAATCTGCGGGTGAATCTGTGCTCAGGAGTCGGCAGGGCTCGCATCGATGGCCGGGGGCGTGACCGCGGGGCGTCGGCGGGCGCCCGGGAAGCGGGTCGCGAGCGAGCTCAGCGGCTCGACGGCACTGTTGAGCACCGACACCGCGTGGTTGAGGGTCGGGATCGCGGCGCCGAGCATGTCGACGCGCGGCACGAGGGCCTCGAAGGTCTCGCCGAGCTCGACGAGCCGGTCGAGCGTGCCGCCGGGCTTGAGCAGCGTCTCGAGGATTCCCTCGTCGGCCAGGAGCTGCTCGAGGAGTCCGCCCGGCTCCAGGATGCGATCGAGCGGGCCGCCCTCGGCCAGGACGCGGTCGAGGGCACCGTCGTGCTCGACGATGCGTTCCAGCGGGCCGCCCGGGGCGAGGAGCCGGTCGAGCGGCCCGCCCGGCTCGAGGAATCGGTACAACGCGCCGTCCTCGGCGAGGGCCCGGTCGAGCGGGCCACCGGCCTCGAGCAGGCGGATGAACGGCCCCTCCTCCGACGCCATGCGGTCGAGCAGGCCGTCGCGGGCGAGTGCCTTGCCGATGGGCCGGTCCTCCGCCGTCAGCTCGGCGAGCGTGTAGGCCAGACCGATCGGGCCGTGCTCGTCCTCCAGCAGACGGTTGAGCTGGTTGAGCAGGCCATCGTCGGCGAGGATCTTCGACAGCTGGGCGGCGTAACCGCCCTCGCGCAGGAGCGGCCCTTGCGGTGAGACGAAGTGGCCCAGCGCGAGCGTGGTCTGGGTGGCGGCCACCGTGACCCGCAGGGGCAGGAAGGCGAGCTGGCGGAGGTCCATGGCGGCCAGCCTAGGTCCGCGGCGACCTGCTGTCACCGGGTGTGACACCCCGGTGCCCGGTCCGAGTCACAGGGAGCCGGCCAGGCCTCCGACCAGCGCGAACAGGGCCACGACGACCGAGATGGGCACGAGCCACAGGGCCGCGATCGAGATCGAGATCGTCCAGCCGATGCGGGGCGGGGCGAAGTTGCGGGCCCGACGAAGGTCCTCGACCCCCTGGATCCACCGGGCGGGCATCGTGACCCCGCGCCAGGCCCCCCGCAACCGGGAGAAGACCCGCGAGCCCCCGCCGCCAGCGATCTGCTCGAGGATGCCGCGGGTCTCATCGGCCCGGCCGCTCATCTCGACCATGATCGCGAGCTCGGTGGCCAGGGCGACCGGGTCGTCGACCGCGTTGACGACCTGACGCCGGCGCCAGGCGAACGCCGCCGACACCAGGGCGGGGAGGCCCGCCACGACGAGGCCGACGACGCGGAACGCGCCGTCGGAGCTGACGGCCACAGCGGCCGTGACCGCGATGAAGGGCAGGGGAACCACGAGCAGGACCGCCGTGGGGATGCGCAGGAGGCGAACCGCGACGACCAGCAGGTCGGCAGCGCGCGTGGCCGCGCGTCCGGTGCCGTCGTCGACGCGCGCCGTGACGCGACTCGCTGCCTCGTTCGTGCGGCGGCCCCAGCCGCGCCTGCGCCCGCTCATGCGCTCCTCCACATGACCAGACTACGGAGCCGCACCCATTGCGCGCGTGGAGTACGGTCGCGCCGTGGCGGTGATCCTTGCGCTGGTCTCGGCGCTGACCTACGGCATCAGCGACTTCCTCGGCGGCATCTTCTCGCGGCGGGCGAGCGCATGGGAGATCTCGGTCTGCGGCCAGGCGTCCGCCGCCGCGATCACGTGGGTCTCGGTGCTGTTCGTCGCCGGTGACCCGACGGGACGCGACTTCCTCCTCGGCGCCGTGGCGGGTCTGGGCTCAGGCTTCGGCATCGTGTTCCTCTACCGTGGCCTGGCACACGGACGCATGGGCGTCGTCGCGCCGGTGTCGGCCGTGGGCACCGCGATCGTGCCGCTCGCCGTGGGGCTCGGGCAGGGCGACCGCCCGTCGGTCGTCGCAGCCATCGGGGCCATGTGCGCCTTCCCCGCGATCTGGCTCGTCGCGCGTCCCGTGGACGAGCCCGACGGCCTCGAGGTGGCGAGCACCGGGTTCCTCGACGGCGTGCTCGCCGGACTCGGCTTCGGTGTGCTGTTCGCGGCACTGGGCCAGGTGCCGGAGGAGGCCGGCTTCGCCCCGCTCGCGGTCGCCAACTCGGCCGCGATCTTTGCCGTCGTGGCCATCGCGGTCGTCCTGCGGGAGTCGTGGGTGCCCCGCACGGGCAGCGCGGCCCGCGGCCTCCTGCTGGGTCCACTGAGCTTCGTCGCGACCGGCACCTTCCTGCTCGCAACACACCACGGACTGTTGTCGATCGTGTCGGTCATCGCCGCGCTCTACCCGGCCTCCACCGTCCTGCTCGCCTGGCTCGTGCTGAAGGAGCGCATCGGCCGCGGACAGGCGTTCGGGCTCGGTGCCGCGGCCGTCGCGGTGTCGCTCGTGGCCCTCGGTTAGGTTCGAGTCGTGCGCATCGCCACCTGGAACGTCAACTCCATCCGCAGCCGCATCGACCGCGTGGTCGCCTTCCTGGAGCGCCACGACGTCGACGTGCTCGCGATCCAGGAGACCAAGTGCCGCGAGGACCAGTTCCCCGGGCTCGAGCTCAGCGCGCTCGGCTACGAGTACACGCACGTCGGGCTGAACCAGTGGAACGGCGTCGCGCTGGTCTCGCGGGTGGGCCTGGAGGACGTGCAGCGGCAGTTCGCCGACGACCAGCCCCAGTTCGCCGACGTGCTCGAGCCGCGCGCGGTGGGGGCCACGTGCGGCGGCGTGCAGGTGTGGAGCCTCTACGTGCCGAACGGTCGCGACCTCGACCACGAGCACTACACCTACAAGCTCGCGTGGCTCGAGCGGCTGCGCACCGCCGGTGAGGCCTGGCTGGCCGCCGACCCGCAGGCGCAGATCGCCCTGACCGGCGACTGGAACATCGCCCCCGAGGACGACGACGTCTGGGACATGGCGGTCTTCGAGAACAGCACCCACGTCTCGGAGCCCGAGCGGGCGGCCTTCCGCGCGATGGTCGAGTCCGGCTTCACCGATGTCGTCCGTCCCCACACCCCGGGCCCGGGCGTCTACACGTTCTGGGACTACCAGCAGCTGCGGTTCCCGAAGCGCCAGGGCATGCGGATCGACTTCCAGCTCTGCTCCCCCGCCCTCGCCGCCCGCGTCTCGAACGCCTGGATCGACCGCGAGGAGCGCAAGGGCAAGGGCGCCAGCGACCACGCCCCCGTCGTCATCGACCTCGACTGAGGCCCGGCCCTTCAGCGGGCGGCCACCACCGCCACGACGTTGACGACCACGGCGAGGGCGACGGTCAGCAGGACGTCGACGTTGACCCGACGCTGACTGACGCGCTCCGCACCGGCGACGGTGGACCGCTCGATGAGGGCGAAGCTGATGCCAAGGACACCGGCCGCCAGGAGCAGCCAGAAGCCCGCCCAGAAGTCACGACCTGTGCCCACCGTGAGCAAGAGCGCCACCGCCGCGACGGCCAGCATCTTCGCCCCGTACACGAACGAGCGGGTTCCGATCGGCCGGTCGACGACGACGTCCGGGTCGTCGTCGCGATGCGGGACGGACGAGGGCACGACACCGTCGTCAGGCAGATGGCTCACCCTTCGTTCCTACCGGAGGAGCCGCCGGTCAGCACCTCGGCAGGATCCCCTCCCACCACGCGATGTCGAGTGACGAGGTTTCGAGGCTCGCGCCCCAGAGGGCGCTCGCACCTCAACCAGCGGGGTGGTGGCCGTTCACCATGTGGGGCGCAGGGGAAACCCGACGTGCCGTCCTGGTGGGGCTTGACGGCGAGGACGTGGTGGAGCTCGATCTCGTCCTCCTCGAACGCCAGCCGCGACCCGGCCATGTAGAGGCCCCAGACCTTGGCGGTGCCGAGCGAGACCTCGCCGAGGACCTCGTCCCAGTTCTCGACGAGGTTGCGGTTCCAGTCGCGCAGCGTCATCGCGTAGTGCTCGCGGATGTTCTCACCGTGACGCACCTCGAGGCCCGCGTCGTGCGCCGCCGAGACGATGCGCCCGACGCCGGTGAGCTCGCCGTCGGGGAACACGTAGCGGTCGATGAAGGCACCCGCACTGGCGGGCGAGGTGTTGTTGTCGCGGGTGATGCAGTGGTTGAGCAGGCGGCCGCCGGGCTTGAGCCGGTCCTCGATGAAGGTGAAGTAGGAGCCGTAGTTCTTGACGCCGATGTGCTCGGTGAGCCCGATCGAGCTGATCGCGTCGAAGTCGCGCTCGGTGACGTCGCGGTAGTCGAGGAAGCGCACCTCGGCGCGGTCGTCGAGGCGCTGCTCCTTGATGGCCTGCTGGGCCCACCTGGCCTGCTGCTCCGAGAGCGTGACCCCCAGCGCCTGGACGCCGTAGTGCTCGGCCGCGTGGCGGACCATGCCACCCCAGCCACAGCCGAGGTCGAGGAGTCGCTGACCCGGCTTGAGGTCGAGCTTGCGGCAGATCAGGTCGAACTTCTCGACCTGCGCCTGCTCGAGGGTCGCGTCGAGCTCGGGGTAGACGGCGCACGTGTACGCCATCGACGGCCCGAGGACGAGCTCGTAGAAGCGGTTGGAGACGTCGTAGTGGTGATGGATCGCCTCGGCATCGCGCTGCCGGCTGTGCCGCCAGCCCTCGAAGGCACGACGAGCCCGCGAGAGGTGCTCCTCCGGCGGCGGGGTGGGCGCGATGAGGTTGGAAAGCCCGAGGCTGCGCAACACCGTGAGGAGCTCGCCCGGCGGCGGCAGCTTGAACGTGAGCCGGCTGCGGAAGTGCCGCATGAGCTCGTACGGGTCGCCGGGGTGGATGCCGTCGATCTCGAGGTCGCCCGCGACGTACGCCCGGGCGAAGCCGAGGTCGCCAGGGTGCGACATCAGGTAGCGCAGACCGCGCTCGTTCAGGAGGCGCACGGTGTAGGGCGAGTCGGTGTCGCCGCCCGTGCTGCCGTCGAAGGCCTCGAAACGGAACGGCATGCCGTGCCGCATGAGCTTCTCCAGTGCCGCGGAGATCGTCATGAGTTCCTCACCGCCTTGTCGTACAGGTTGGTCAAGCGAGCGTCGGGGTCGTAGCGCTCGCGCAGGGAGTCGATCGCCGCGGTGCCGTAGAGCGTGGCGAAGGTGGACTCGTCGTAGAAGGCCTCCGAGTACAGGGACTTGTGGCCGCCGAGCTCGTGGACCTTGGCCTCGACGGCACGGTTGACGCTGCCCGGTGCGGCATCGGCCGGCACCACGACCGTGCCCCAGAACCCCCCGTTGACGTAGATCGCCCCGGTCTCGAGCGGGTACGACGACCACGCGCGGGTCGTGCGCAACGGGCACAGCCAGACGGGTCGCATGCCGACCTCGGCATCGAACCAGGCGAGGAACTCCGGCAGTGCCTCGAGCGGGACCTCGATGTCCTGGATCACGCGCTCACGACCGGGCACCTTCTTGATTCGGTCGAGCTTCTCGATGATGCCGAGCTTGGTGTCGAGGCCCACGAGGCGGTGGTAGACGTCGCTGCGCCGCCACCGGCGGGGCCAGATGCGGCGGACCCACGGGGTCTGCGCGCCGAAGGCGCCCGAGCACCAGAACCAGTCGGTGTCCCAGCGCCAGAGGTAGTCGTGGACCGTGAGTCCGTCGGTCTCGAGCTCGCGGATCGAGCGGTAGTAGATCTGCTGCCCGGTGTAGTCACTGACGTCGATCGGGGCGTCGGTGAGCTCGGCGAGTGTCAGGTAGATCTCGTCGGGCGTGAACGCGGTGCCGTCGACGGCGTCGACCCGGCGACCGTCGTGCTCACCGGTCTGGCCGATCTCGTGGATGGCCTTGACCGCGTCGTCCGCGGAGTCGAAGCGCACGTGGCGCAGCGAGACCCGCTCCGGGACACGCTCGAGGCGGATGCGCAGGCGTGTGGCGTACCCGAGGCTGCCGTAGGAGTTGGGGAACGCGGTGAAGAGGTCGGCGTGCTCGCCGTCAGGAGTGACCGTGAGGAGCTCGCCGGACCCGGTGAGGACGTCCATCTCGAGGACCGACTCGTGCGGCAGGCCGTTGCGGAGCGACGTGGACTCGATGCCCAGGCCGGTGACGGCACCGCCCAGCGTGATGGTGCGCAGCTGCGGCACGACGTATGGCATGAGCCCGTACGGCAGGGTGGCCGCGACGAGGTCCTCGTAGGTGCACATGCCCTGCACGTCGGCGGTGGCGGCGTCGGGGTCGATCGCGATGACGCCGTCGAGGCCGGACACGTCCAGACCCGGCGCCGTGGTGGCCGCGCGAGGCCGGAACAGGTTGGACGTGCGCTTGGCGAGCCGCACCGGCGCCCCCGGCGGGATCGCCGCATAGGACTCGCGCAGTCGGTCGACAGCCTCGCGGTGCGCACTCCATCCCTTCACGCCCACAGACTAGGGCGTCGCCTCCGCACAGCAACAGGGTGTCGTTGCACACGGCAACGATTTTCGCTGACAGCGGAACCGATGACACTGCAGGTCAGGACAGGTGCCAGAGGAGCGCCTCGCCCTCGCCGACGAGCCGGAGCCGACCGCCGGGATCGACGCAGCGCAGCTCGTCGCCCTCCGCGAGGACGTCGCCGTCGACGCCCACGCTCCCCCGCGTGACGTGGACCAGGAGTCGACTGGCGATCTCGACGTGCACCGGCGACGTGGGGCGGACGACCTCCAGCCGCGCGTCGGCGTGGACCGTCACCCCGTCGTGCCGGCCCTGGCCCGGCGGGACCTCGAGCGAGGCGTACTCCGGTGCGGCATCGTGCCGCGAGCGCAGCATCGTCTGGACGAACACCAGCGGCTCGGTGGCCGAGGCGTTGCGCTCGGCGTGCTCCGCGCCGTCGCCCGCGCTGAGCCGCTGGGCCGTGCCGGGACGGATGACGCCGCCGGCACCTGTCGAGTCGCGGTGCGCGAGCGCACCCGTCAGGACCCAGGTGACGATCTCGACGTCCGAGTGGCGGTGCTCGTCGTATCCCGCACCCGGTGCGACCGACTCGGTGTTGATCGCCACCAGCGCGCCGAAGCCGATGTTGTCGGGGTCGTAGTGCGCGCCGTAGCTGAACGAGTGACGCGTCGAGGTGCCGTCGCCGACCGTGAGGTATCGCTGGTCGGCCCGGCGCAGCTCACGCCCAGAAACGTCGGGCTCCGAGAGATCAGGCATAGCCGAGGTCGTGCAGTCGGGCGTCGTCGATGCCGAAGTGGTGCGCGATCTCGTGGACGACCGTGATGTGGACCTCGTCGACGACGTCCTGCTCGGTCTCGCAGATCGCGAGGGTCGGTCGGCGGAAGATCATGATGCGGTCGGGCAGCACGCCGCCGTACGTCGTGTCGCGCTCGGTCAGGGCCACGCCGTCGTAGAGGCCGAGCAGGTCGGGGTCCTCCGGCGGGGCGTCGTCCTCGACGAACAGCACCACGTTGTCGAGCAGACCGGCGAGCTGCGGCGGCAGCGACGCCAACGCTGCCTCTGCCAGCTCCACGAAGCGGTCCTCGTCGACGTCGATCACGCCGCCATCCTGCCAGTCCCCCGGTCGACTCGACCTGCCGACGGACGCCGGTCTCCCTAGGATTCAGGCGTGACCCGAAACG
>JAHEXN010000152.1 GCA_023252095.1 Actinomycetes bacterium
GGCATTCCTTCGGTCTCGCGGCATCCCCCCGGGGGGATCTGTCGATACGCTAACATATCCCCCAGGGGGGTTACGAGAGACACACGGACCAGGAGAGACCATGACCACGTTCACGATGACTACGACGCTCGATGCCACGTACGACGAGACCGTGCAACGCGTGCGGGACCTGCTGCCCGAGGCGGGGTTCGGGATCCTGACCGAGATCGACCTGCAGGCGACCCTGCGCGCCAAGCTCGGGGTGGAGGTGGAGCCTCAGGTGATCCTCGGCGCGTGCCGCCCGCAGCTGGCGCACCGCGCCCTGGAGGCCGACCCACGGCTGGCCGCGATGCTGCCGTGCAACGTAGTGGTCGCCGCCCAGCCCGACGGCACGACCCGGGTCGACGTGTTCGACCCTGCCGTGATGACGTCATTCAGCGACGCCCCCGAGCTCGCGGCCGTGGCGGCCGAGGCCCGCGACCTCCTCGCTGGCATGCTGGCCGCACTCGACGCCACCTCGGAGGACCCCCATGCAGCTCGACGCTGACGACGTCAAGGCAGTCACGACCCGCCTCAAGCGCGCCCACGGCCACCTCGCCTCGGTCATCCGCATGCTCGAGGAGGGCGCCGAGTGCGAGGACGCCCTCACCCAGCTCGCCGCCGTCAACAAGGCCATCAACCGCGGCGGCTACGCCCTCGTCGCGACTGGCCTGCACCAGTGCCTCGTTGAGGAAGGCCCCGACAGCGTCGACACCAAGAAACTCGAGAAGCTCTTCCTCGCCCTGGCCTGATCGCGACCGCCCGGAGGCACGGCCCGCCGCCTCCCGACAGCACGGTGTTTACATATTGAGTCCGCTATGGGACATTATCTGTTGTGACTAGTCGGGAGTTCCTCACCCTCGAGGAGACAGCGAACACCCTCGGGGTGTCGAGTCGTCACGCCCGCCGGCTCGCGGACACTGGCGCCATCTCCCGCATCGCGCGAGGGCTGATCGACCGCGGGTCGGTCGATCGCTACCTCCAGTCGCAGCGCATGGGCCGCACCCGAGCCTGGGCCGAGCACACTGCCTGGGGTGCCGTCGCGACGCTCGCCGGCCAGGACGCCGACTGGCTCGGTATGACTCAGGCCTCGCGCCTCCGACAGAGCCTGCGCGAGCTCACCGACGTCGACGATCTCCTGACCCGGACGCGGGACCGTGCTCGGGTTCGGACCTTCGAGGCACACCGCGCGGCACTCCCCCGGCTTCGCGAGGTCGTCGCCGTCTCCAACACGCGGGCACTCGGCCTCACCGACGCCGTCGACGCCAGCATGGACGGCTATGTCGCCGCCAGCGACCTCGACAAGATCTCTCGGGACCTCAGCCTGCGCGCCGACCCGACCGGGACGGTCACGCTGCGGGTGACCGGCTTCGACTTCGAGCGGGTCCGCGCCCTGGTCGACACCTCCGTCGTTGCGGCCCTGGATGCGGCCACGAGCACGGACCCGCGGCTACGCGGTGTCGGTCGCCGTGCGCTGGCCGAATCTCTCGAGGCGTACCGATGAGCGCCGCCCGCCCGACCATCGAGGTCGCCTCCCCACCCGGGGGATGGCCGACTCCGTGGCCGAGCGTCGCGGAACTGGCAGACACCCTCCCGGCCGGGAGCTGGACGCTCGTCGGCGGACTGATGGCACAGCTCCACACGATCCACCACGGCATCGGCGTCGTGCGCCCCACCAACGACGTCGACATCGTGCTTCACATCGAGAGCATGCGCGGCACCGCCAGCAAGGTCGCCACCGCGCTCGAGGCACTCGGCTACGAATTCCAGCCGAGCATCGATCCCCGCACCAACACCGCTCACCGATTCGTGCGCGGCACCACCACCGTCGATCTCGTCACCGGCGATGACCAGGTCGACGTCCTGATCGCGGACCACCCGGCACCACGCGTGATCGAGAAGCTGCGCGGCCACGACATGATCCGCATCGACGGCGGCACCCAAGCGCTACGGCGCACCGTCAACGCGAAGCTGGAGATCGCGCCCGGGATCACCACGACGATCTCCGTACCGCGCCCGTTCGGCGCGCTCATCCTCAAGGCCGCCGCCTACACCGCCGACTCACGCGATCATGAACGTCACCTCTTCGATGCCGCCGCGCTCCTCGCCTGCATCGACGACCCGTTCGCCGAGCGCACCGAGTTCGCCGGATCCGACCGCCGCCGACTCAACGCACTCGCCACGCACCTCGATGAGACTCACCCAGCATGGCGGGCACTACCCGAGGAGCACCGCACGCAGGCACAACTAACGCTCGACGTGCTCGCCCAAACCCGCGATTAGTCGGTCGGCGACCGTACCGATGCGACTTCGCGCATGCAGGGCTCGTCATGGTCAGTCTGAGACCACTGGCGACTACGCCCCGCTCACCTCGGCGGCGTTCGTCGTCTCGTCACTCAGCAGACCGATGAACTCGTCTGCCATGTCGAGCTGACGCACCAGCTTCCCTCGACGCTCGTGCGCATCCGCGTGGATCTGAGCGAGATGCTCACGTGCTGCGGCCCGCTCGGTCGGGGTCGTGTCGGCCGAGCGCAAGACAGCCAGATCGGCCATGACGGCCTTCATCTCTTCGAGGGAGAACCCGAGAGGCTTCATGCGGCAGATGACGAGGATCTTCTCGACGTCGTCCTCGGTGTAGAGGCGGAAGCCGCCGTCGGTGCGGCCCGACGGGGTCAGGAGTCCGACCTCTTCCCAGTGGCGCAGGCTTCGCAGCGACAGGTCGGTACGGGTCGCGACCTCACCGATGTGCATCGTCGCCGCAGCGGTGGTCGCCTCGACCTCGCTCGCCATGGTGACCCCTCTCACTGTCGACCGACTTCAACTCTACCCTCACGTGAGGGTAGAGTTCCGATCAGACTTCCGCCGGCATCCGTGCCGGCAGCGCGCCCGTCGCGCCACCTACTGCCCATCCTCCCAGCCCGAAGGGCACGGCCTCCACGGCCGCGCCTGCGCGCTTGGCCCGGGCCCCGAACGAAAGACCCAGCCATGAGCACATCCACCCCTGCCACCACCGGACCGGAGCCCACCGTCCGGGCCGCCCTCCGATCGCCGAAGCTGCTGCGCACCGAGGTCCTCGCCGGCCTCGTCGTCGCCCTCGCGCTGATCCCGGAGGCGATCTCGTTCTCGATCATCGCCGGCGTCGACCCCCAGGTCGGACTGTTCGCCTCCTTCACGATGGCCGTGGCGATCTCGTTCCTCGGCGGGCGGCCCGCCATGATTTCGGCCGCCACCGGCGCCATCGCCCTGGTCATCGCCCCGGTCATGCGCGAGCACGGCTACGACTACCTGATCGCCACCGTCCTGCTCGGCGGCGTGATCCAGATCGTGTTCGCCCTCGCGGGCGTCGCCAAGCTGATGCGGTTCATCCCCCGCTCGGTCATGGTCGGATTCGTCAACGCTCTGGCGATCTTGATCTTCGAGGCCCAGATCGACCACATGGTCGACGTGCCGTGGACGGTCTACGTGATGATCGCCGTCGGCATCGCCGTCATGGTGGGCTTCCCGCGCGTCAACCGGATCATCCCGGCCCCGCTCGTCGCGAT
Source organism: Actinomycetes bacterium (assembly GCA_023252095.1). Classification (GTDB taxonomy): domain Bacteria; phylum Actinomycetota; class Actinomycetes; order Propionibacteriales; family Nocardioidaceae; genus Aeromicrobium. The sequence continues at coordinate 3,561 of JAHEXN010000152.1, forward strand.
CGTCGCGCTGACGGCCTTCACCGTTGCCGCCGCGATCAACGTGCCGAACGTCGGCGACGAGGGCGACCTGCCCGACAGCCTCCCGGCCTGGTTCATCCCCGACGTGCCCTTCAACCTCGACACACTGCAGATCATCGCCCCATACGCGCTGGCCATGGCCCTGGTCGGCATCCTCGAGTCACTGCTGACCGCCAAGCTCGTCGACGACATCACCGACACCGGCTCCGACAAGACACGTGAGGCCTGGGGCCAGGGCGCCGCCAACGTCATCACCGGCTTCTTCGGCGGCATGGGTGGCTGCGCCATGATCGGCCAGACGATGATCAACGTGAAGGCCTCCGGCGCCCGCACCCGACTGTCGACCTTCCTCGCCGGCGTCTTCCTGCTCGTCCTCGTCGTCGGGTTCGGCGACCTCGTCGCGATCATCCCCATGGCCGCTCTGGTCGCGGTGATGATCATGGTCTCGGTCGGCACCTTCGACTGGCACTCCATCCAGCCCTCGACCCTGCGCCGCATGCCCAAGAGCGAGACCACCGTCATGGTCTCGACCGTCATCGTGACGGTGCTGACGCACAACCTCGCCATCGGCGTGGGCGTCGGTGTGTTGGTCGCCATGACGCTCTTCGCGCGCCGGGTCGCGCACCTCACCGAGACGAACCGGCACCTCACCACCGACGCCGACGGACGCGAGGTCGCGACCTACCGGGTCACGGGCGAGCTGTTCTTCGCCTCCAGCAACGACCTCTACACCCAGTTCGACTACGCGGGCGATCCCGACCGGGTCGTGATCGACCTGTCGGACTCCCACGTCTGGGACGCCTCAACCGTTGCCTCGCTCGACGCCATCACCACCAAGTACGAGCGCAAGGGCAAGACCGTCACGATCATCGGCCTCAACGACGCCAGCGCCGAACGCCACGGCCGACTCAGCGGACAGCTTCCCAGCCACTGATCAAGAGGCGGCGTCCCTCAACCCCTGGCGGGGGTGGCATCGCGGTCCCGTCGCCGACCTGCCCCGATGACGGACGCCGCAGCGAGGGCGAGGGCCCCGGTCATCACGAGGAACGGCGCTGAGGCCGTGCCGGTGATGGAGGCGGCCCCGGCGCAGATGGCGACGCCTACCGCTCCGCCGAACTGCTTGGCCGTGTTCATCAGCCCCGACACGGCACCGGCATCGTCGTCGGCGACGCCGGCGGTGATGATCGTCGCCAGCGGCGTGTTGACGAGTCCGCCGCCGACGCCGACCAACAGCGACGGGACCACGAAGCCTGCCCAGAGGTCGCCCATCCCGACCGCGGCGAACCACAGGGTCCCAGCCCCGGCAATCACGATCCCGACCCCGATGAGCACCCGAGGTGCCAGTCGCTCCAGCAACGGCGGCACGAGGGTCAGGTTCGTCAGGAGCATCGCGCCGGTGAGTGGCAGGAATGCCAGACCCGTCTGGATCGGGGTGTAGCCAGCGTCGTCCTGCAGGCGGAAGGTCAGGAAGAACCAGATGGCGGTCTGGAAGCACATCCCCACCAGTAACGTCGCGGTCGTTCCGCGCCGGACGGACCCGCTGCGCCACACACCCAAGGGCACCAGCGGTCTGACGCTTCGGCGCTCGATCCGGGTGAACACGGCGAACATCGCCGCGCTCAGGGCGAGAGCCGCCACGCCCGCCGGGACGGCCGGGTCGGTCTCGCCCAGGACGGTGAGGCCGTAGGTCGCGCTGGCGAACGCCACCACCGAGACCGCTCCTGCTCCCCACCCGATCGGCACGCGAGCACGCTCGCCGCCGCGTCCGGGCACCCGGGAGGCACCCACCAGCACGGCGAGTCCGATGGGGAGGTTGATCAGGAGCACGGCCCGCCACGACACCCATTCGGTCAACGCGCCACCGAGGAGGTTGCCGGCGCCTCCCCCTGCCAGGCTCACCGCTGTCCAGATGGCGATGGCACGGGTGCGGGCCGGCCCCTCGGTGAAGCCGATGGTCAGGATGGTGAAGGTGGCCGGTGACACCGCCGCTGCCGCCAGACCCTGCGCGATGCGCGCCGCGATCAAGTAGCCGCCGTCGTGAGCGAGCCCGCCGGCGACGCTCGCGAGAGTGAAGGCTCCGACGCTCCACCACAGGACTCGGGCCGCGCCGAAGGCGTCCGCGAGGCGGGCAGCGGCCAGCAGCGCGCCAGCGAACGCGACCCCGTAACCGAGCACGACCCACGACGCCGCTTCCAGGCCGAGGTCGAGGTCCTGCCTGATCGACGGCAGGGCAACGTTCATCACCGACACGTCGAGCACCACGATGAGCTGCGCCACGCACGCCACCCACAGAGTCGTCTGCCTCTTCATGACCCTCCCCATTGATACGCTTGTATCAATGATACGAACGTATCAACAGTCGGCGAAGGAAGCAGCCCATGAGCGTCGAAGAGCGAACGGACCAGATCCTCGACGCCGTTGAACGTCTCCTCGGACGCGGAGGGATCAGCGCGGTCACCATGCGCGCCGTCGCCGCAGAAGCCGGCGTCTCCCTGCGCCTCGTCCAGTACTACGGGTCCAGCAAGGACGACCTGCTCAGCGCAGCCCTCGAGCGACTCAGCAGCCGAAGCGTCGACGCCTGGACCGGCGAAGCCACGCCGGACTCGGTACGAGAATGCCTGGTCAGCTTCATGCTGGCCGCGCTCCCCACCGACGACGCGAGCCGCGCACTGCACCGCGTCGGCGTCTCCAGGGAGGTCCTGGCCATCACCGGGCACCCAGCCGCGGCCACGGCCTACCGCTTACACCTGACGCGAATCCAGAACCTGATCGTCGACCAGTGCCTCAGGGCGGACCCCGCCGTGTCTCCGAGCCGAGCCGCGGAGCTCGCCGCTCAGGCCATGTCACTCGTCCACGGCCTCGGATCCCTGCTCATGATCGACCACCTCACCGCCGACCAGGCCCGCTCCGCAGTCCAGAACTTCGACGCCAACCTCTCCTAGACGCGCACCTCACAGCTGCAGGTCAAGATCCCGCGCAGCGCCCTGCTTGCAACAGGCAGTTGAGACCGCCGCACCAAACGCGGTCCGAGCTCGGTGGCCGCCCAGACGTTCCTCACGCTCGAGGGGGACAGTGAACGCCATGGCATGTCGACCCGCCACGCCCGGCGACTCGCGGACACTGGCGCCTTCAGCCGTATCGCGCGAGGACTGATCGACCAAGGGTCGGTCGATCGCTACCTCCAGTCGAAGCGCATGGGCCGCACCCGGGCCTGGGCTGAGCACACCGCCTGGGGTGCCGTGGCGATGCTCGCCGGCCACGATGCCGACTGGCTGGGCGCGACTCAGGCCTCGGCCTTCGACAGAGCCTTCGTGAGCTCACCGAGGTCGACGATCTCCTGACCCGGACCCGCGACCGCGCTCAGATTCGTACCTTTGAGGCACACCGCGCAGCACTCCCTCCGGCTTCGCGAGGTCGTCGCCCTCACCAACACGCGTGCACTCGGCCTCACCGACGCCGTCGACAGCAACATCGACGGCTACCTCGCCGTCAGCGACCTCGACAAGATCGCTCGGGACCTCAGCCTGCGCGCCGACCCGTCCGGGACGGTCACGCTGCGGGTAACCGGCTTCAACTTCGAGCGGGTCGTCGCCCTGGCCGGCATACCCATCGTTGCAGGCCTGGATGCGGCCACGAGCACAGACCGGCGGCCACGCGGAGTCGGCCGCCGCGTACTGACTGAGTCACCGGACGCTACCGACGAACTTTGAGCGCCCAACCATCGACGTCGCTTCCCCAACCGCGGGATAGCCGACTCCCTGGCCGAGTGTCGCGCAATCGGCGGACGCCGGAATCGCCAGACAAATCCCCGTGCTCAGTGGGCAATGTTGCTCATTGGGCAGGAAGGGGCATACTGAGGGGATGGATCGTGGCTTGCGGGACCTCAAGCGGGAAGCCACGGCGCAGGCGCTGGCCGAAGCGGCCTTCGAGTTGGCCCGTGAGCGCGGGTTGTCGCGGTTCGTCACCGCAGACGTGGTCGATCGGGCAGGGTATTCGCGCCGCACCTTCGCGAACTACTTTTCCTGCAAGGAGGAGGCGGTCGCCTCGGTGGCGTTCGGTGGTGTCGACGACGCTACCGCTGTCCTGACCGCCCTACCCGCAGACCTGCCCCTGCTCGATGCCCTATTGGCCGTGATGCGGGATCAGTTCACCGCAGACACGTTGGTGAAGATGCGCGAGCTGATGGCAATGGCGCGGCAGTACCCGACCCTGGAACCTTACGTACTCGGGGTTCAGCAACGAATGCGCCAGGCCGCCCAGGAGCTCTTGGGGTCGGTAGCCGGGGACCGGTACCCCGCCATCTACGTACCCCTGCTGTTCGGCGCCGTGTACGGCGCCGTGATGGCCGCCCTGGAGGGAACCCTCGACGTGCACTTGGACGGCGCGAGAGACGCCAACCCCGCGTCGATGGATTACAGCTCGTTCCTCGACATCACCTTCGAATACTTGCGCCACGGCCTCTAGCCGCCCCGTCTCGCCCACCAGGAGCGCCAGACCCATGTCCACTTTCTTGTACCGGCTCGGACAAACCGCGTTCGGCAGGCCGTGGCTTTTTATCGCCGGTTGGTTGGCGGTTCTCGCCGCGGTCGTCGGCGCCGTGGTCATCAACGGGGTGAACGTCAGC
>JAHEXN010000153.1 GCA_023252095.1 Actinomycetes bacterium
TCCGGTCACGACCATGAGGCGGAACGGGCCCTTGAGGTTGACCTCGATCGTCTTGTCGAAGAGACCTTCGGAGACCTCCATCAGGGAGTCAGCGAGCGGAGCGATGCCGGCATTGTTGACCACGACGTCGAGACGGCCGAACCGCTCGTAGATCGCGTCGACCGCTCCGTCGATGTCGTCCCAGCGACCCACGTGCAGCGCCAGCGGCATCGTCTCGACGCCCGTGGCCGCCGTGATCTCGTCCGCAACCTCGACGCACTGCTCGTGCTTGCGGCTCGACACGACGACGCGCGCACCCTCGGCGGCGAGAGCCTGCGCGATGGCCCGGCCGAGGCCGCGGGTCGCGCCCGTGACCAGGGCGACCTTCCCCGTCAGCTCGCCGGTGGCGGCGGTGTTCATGCCCGCACCTCGTACTTCTTCATCTCGAGGCGCGCCATCGTGCGCAGATGCACCTCGGTCGGTCCGTCGGCGATCTGCAGGGCCCGCGTGATCGCGAACAGGCGCGCCAGCACGGTGTCGTCGCTGACGCCCGCGGCGCCGTGGACCTGCACCGCGCGGTTCACGACGTCGTGCGCGACCTCCATCGCGGCGACCTTGATCGCGGCGACGTCGGACCGGGCGGCGTGATTGCCCTGCGTGTCCATGAGCCACGAGGCGCGCAGCGTCAGCAACCGGATCTGGTCGATCTCCATGCGGCTGCGCGCGATCCACTCCCGGACGACACCGCGCTTGGCGAGCGGCTCCCCGAACGCGACGCGTGTGGCAGCGCGCTCGCACAGCAGCTGGAGCGCCCGCTCGGCAAAGCCGATCGCCCGCATCGCGTAGTGCATGCGGCCGGGTCCGAGGCGGCCCTGCGCGATCGCGAAGCCTCCGCCCTCCTCGCCCAGCATGTTCGTGACGGGCACGCGCACGTCGGTGAACTGCACCTCGCCGTGCCCGAGACGGTCCTTGAAGCCGAACATCGGCAGGTCCCGCAGGACCTCGATGCCCGGGGCGTCGGCCGGCACCAGCACCATGCTCTGCTGCCGGTACGTGGGAGCGTCCGGGTCGGACTTGCCCATGAAGATGATGAGCTTGCAGTCCGGGTCGAGGATGCCCGAGGTGTACCACTTGCGACCGTTGAGGACGTACTCGTCGCCGTCGCGCCTGATCGTCGAGGTGATGTTGGTGGCGTCAGAGCTCGCGACGTCGGGCTCGGTCATCGCGAACGCGGACCGGATGCGGCAGTCCAGCAGCGGGTCGAGCCACTGCTCCTGCTGCTCGGGCGTGCCGAACATCGCGAGGATCTCCATGTTGCCCGTGTCCGGCGCGGAGCAGTTGATGGCCTCGTTGCCGATCATCGAACGACCGACGACCTCGGCCAGCGAGGCGTACTCGAGGTTCGTGAGGCCGGCACCTCGGTCGCCGTGCGTCATGAACAGGTTCCACAGCCCGCGCTCGCGCGCGATCGCCTGCAGGTCTCGCATGACCTGCGGCTGCTCGTGCGGATTGTCGTTGGCCGCGATCTGCGCGTCGTACACCGACTCGGCCGGGTACACGTGCTCGTCCATGAAGGCTTCCAGCTCGACGCGCAGCTTCTCAGTGCGCGGCGTCAGGGCGAAGTCCATGTCTCTCCTACGTCGGGCGGGGCTCAGCGGAGCCGCGCGAGTCCTGAGGTGATGAGCTGCACGATCGTCGCCGGCAGCTTCTCCTGGTCCGGGTCCTCGTGGCGGCCCTCGCGGTGACGGCGCAGGTTGTGCCCCATGATCGCGGCCATCTTGTAGCGACCGAGCGCGTTGAACCAGGCCATCTCGGCCGGCGGCTCACCGGAGCCGGCGTACAGCGCCAGCAGCTCGTCCTCGGACGGCAAGCCCGGGACCTCGCGGCCGACGCCGGGGAAGTTGGTGCCGTCGGCGAAGACGAGGAACCAGCCGAGCTCGACGCGCGGGTCGCCGATGCTCCAGATCTCCCAGTCGATGACCGCGAGGGGGTCGACGCCGTCGGACAGGATGTTGCCGAGGCGGTAGTCGCCGTGGACGAGGGTCGGCGCCAGACCGGCCGGGACGTTCGCGGCGAGCGCGTCGCGCAGGTCGGCCGCACCGGGCACGAGCTCCGGCGGGACCGCGTCCATCGTGCGGCTCCAGCGTGCGAGCTCGTCGGCAGGCGCAAGCGTCTCGGCACCCTCCGGGAGGGACGCGAGGGGCACGGCATGCAGGCTCGGCAGGATCTCGGCGGCCCGACGCATCCGGGCGGCAGCAAGGTCCGGGGCCACCGCGGGATCGTCGAGCACGGGCTCGAGCGACTCGCCGCGCACGAACTCGACCGCGAACCAGGCGGGCTCGACCTCGTCCACCGCGACGACGGCAGGCACGGGGACAACGGTGCCGGCGAGGGCTCGCATGATGCGGGCCTGCTTGAGCATGTCGTGACGGCCGACCGAACGCTGCCCGCGGGGCACGGCCTTCACGACGACCTCGCGGTCGTCGACCGCGACGCGGTACGTCAGGCCCGAGTGACCGCCCGGCAGGACGACGAGGTCGCCGACCACGACGTCCTCACCGAGCGCTGCCCGCAGGCCGGCGGCGACCCGGGGCCCGAGCTCGGCCTCGTAGGGCAGCTCGCTGCGCTCGCTCATGCCCTCGGCTCCCGCGGGAGGCCGAGCACGCGCTCGGCGATGATGTTGTGCTGGATCTCGTCGGTGCCGCCGGCGATGCGGTAGCCCGGCGCCCCGAGCACGTGCTCGGTCCAGGCCCACGTGCCCCAGCCGCCCGTGCGGGTCGTCAGCTCCGGGCCGAGGAGCTCCCGCACGACCTCCGACGTGCGCGCCATCGTGTCGGTCGCGAGCAGCTTGCCCAGCGACGCCTCAGGCCCCGGGTCCTGCCCGGCCACCACCGCGGCGGCCACGCGCATGCCTGTCAGGCGCTGCACGTAGCTGCGGGTCACGAGGTCGGCGACGCGATCGCGCTCGATCTCGCCGAGGGGCCGGCCCCCGTCGCCAGCGCGGTGACGCGCCAGCTCGACCGCCTGGTCGGCGTTCTCCAGCCCGAGGTTGCCCGAGTCGAGGCGCTCCGAGGCCAGCACCGTGAGCGCGACCTTCCAGCCCGCGCCCTCGGGCCCGAGCCGGAACTCGTCGTCGAGGACGACCCCGTCGAGGTAGACCTCGTTGAACGAGCTGCCACCCGTCATCTGACGGATCGGGCGCACCGTGACGCCGGGAGCGTCCATCGGCACGATGAAGACCGTGAGACCCGCGTGCTTCGCGACGCTCGGGTCGGTGCGAGCCACGGCGACCCCGACGTCGGCGATGCGAGCACCCGACGTCCAGACCTTGTGGCCGTCGAGCACCCATCGTCCGTCGTCGCGCCGCACCGCCCGCGTCCGGACGGCGGCCAGGTCCGAGCCCGCCTCCGTCTCGGAGAAGAGCTGGCACGCGATGACGTCGGTGCGCAGCATCGCGCGCACGTACCGCTCCTTCTGCTCCGGCGTGCCCCACTGGGCGACGGTCGGCGCGATGAGCTGCTGGGTGACGGGGAACATCTCCGTCCGGCGCGGCACGTCGAACTCGGCCTCGACCCGGCGGAACGCGAGCAGGTAGGCCGTCGGAAGGTCACGGCCGCCGAGCTCGGCGGGCCACGTCAGCGGTCCGAATCCCGCGTCGAACTTGAGCTGCTCGTAGGCCTGGATGCGGGCGGTCTCGGCGCGCTCCTGGTCCTCGGTCCAGTTCTCGAAGACCGCGACCGAGTCGCTGCCCTCCCCCCAGACGGTCTCGGTCCGCGGCTTCGCGACCGACGCGAGCCAGGTCCGCGCCTCGATGACGAAGTCCTCCAGGGACGGCGTCGCCATGCTCAGACCCCCAGCACGGTGCAGGCGCTGATGCCGGGCGCACCGTAGACGTGGGTGAAGCCGAGCCGCGGGGACCCGGGGACCTGACGGTCGCCGGCCTCGCCGCGCAGCTGCGTCACGACCTCGTGGACCTGACGCAGGCCGGAGGCGCCGATGGGCTCGCCGTTCGCGATGCAGCCACCGTCGGTGTTGACCGGCAGCTCGCCGCCGATCTCGGTCTCCCCTGCGGCGATGAGCTCTTCCTGGTCGCCGTGCTCGACGAAGCCGCACTCGGCCAGGTGCATGACCTCGGCCCCGCTCTCGGTGTCCTGGAGCTGGGCGACGTCGATCTCGTCGGGCCGCACGCCCGCGGCCGCGAAGGCCGCAGCGGAGGCGTCCGCGCTCACGCTCGACGGCGTGCCGGTTCCCTGGATCGCCGGGGCGAAGACCTCGAACGAGCCGAACTGGCGCGTGCGGGCCGCGACCGACAGCAGCTGCACGGGGCGACGTCCCGCCTCGCGGGCGACGTCCTCGCTCGCGACGATCACGGCGGCTCCGCCCTCGCCGGGCGAGCAGAACATGTAGCGGGTCAGCGGATCGTTGACCATGTCGGCCGCGAGGATCGTGTCCTCGCTGATCGCCTCGCGGCGCCACGCGTTCGGGTTGAGCACGCCGTTGCGGTAGGCCTTCGCGGCGACTCGCGCCAACGTGCGCTCGCTGATCCCGTGCTCGCGCATGTAGCGGGCGATCTTGATGCCGAAGAACTGGGTCGTGACCATCAGGCCGGCCTCGCCGAAGCCGGCGTCGAGTCCCCACTCCTCAGGGCGCGGGTCGAAAGCGCCCCGCGGATGCTTGTCGAACCCGACGGCCAAGGCGACCTGGGCCTGTCCGGACCGGATCGCGTTGATCGCCGACACGAGGGCACTACCACCCGTGGCGCACCCGTTCTTGACGTTCGTGAACGGGATGCCCGTCAGGCCGAGATCGGCGACGAGCGTGTCGGCCAACCCGGCGCCGTCACTGCCGCCGAACGCGACCTGGACGTCCTGCCAGGCAAGCTTGGCGTCGTCCAGGGCGGTGCGGATCGCGGTCACGGCCATCTCACGACCGCTGATACCGGGCTGGCGCCCGAACGGTGACAGACCGGCGCCGATGATCGAGACGTCCGTCATCAGGACTCCTGGGTCGGGGCGAGGGCGAACCTCGGCACGGGATGGGTGGCGACGAGCTCGACGGCGACCTGGCCCTCGAGCTCGACCGGGTCGTCGCAGTCGAGGATCGCCTCGACCTTGACGCCCTCAGGAAGCTCGACGTAACCGACCGCGAAGGGCGTGAACCCCTCGGCAGGTGGGACGTACGGCGGGGACTTCGGTGCGAAGCGCTGCACCGTGAACCCCCAGACGGTGCCGCGGCGGCCGAGGTCGATGGGTCGCATCGCCTCGGCGCCGCAGCGCTGGCAGCCCCGGGAGACCGGGTAGGCCACGTTGTCGCACTGGTCGCACCGGCTCCCCTTCAGGGGAAGCAGGTCCACGGTCGGCATCTCGGTCACGTCGAGCTCCTGGTCGGACGAAGGAGGGGTCAGCTCCGGGTGGGGGTCAGCGACCGACCCACTTGGGCTCGCGCTTCTCGAGGAACGCCTGCACGCCCTCCTTGCCGTCCTCGGACTGCAGGGCGTTGCCGACCGCGAGGTGCTCCATGACCATGAGCGAGCGGACGTCGGCGTCGAGGCCCTGGTTGATGGCCATCTTGGTCAGGCGCATCATGTACGGGCTCTTGTCGACGAGCGGCGCGATGAAGTCGGCGACGGCCTGGTCCAGCTGGTCGGCGGGCGCCGACTCGTTGATCAGGTCGAAGTCCTTGGCCTCCTGGCCGGACAGGAGCTTGCCGGTCAGCATGAGCTCCTTGGTCTTGCGCAGGCCGATCATGCGCGGCAGGCGGTAGATCGGACCGGCGCCACCGAACAGCGCGCGACGGATGTGGAAGTCGCCGATCTTGGCGTCGTCGGACGCGATCGCGAAGTCGCACGAGATCATGAGCTCGAAGCCGCCGGCGGTGACGTAGCCCTCGAGGACCGCGACCGACGGGGTCTTCATCGAGTAGAGGCGGTCGCAGACCTCGGCCGAGAGCACGGCGACGTCCATCGCGGTGGTCGTGCCGATGAAGTCCGACAGCAGCTCGTCGAGGTCGAAGCCCGAGCAGAACTGATTCTGGACGCCGCGCAGGACCAGCACCTTCAGGTTCGGGTCCTCGTCGACCTCCTTGATGATCTCGTCGAGGCGGTGGAGCAGCTCGACCGTGACGGAGTTCATCTTGTGCGGCCGGTTGAGCCACACGCGGGCGACGTCGCCGTCCTTCTCGAGGAGTACGTGATCGGAGACCATGGTGTGGTCCTTTCGGGAGCGCTGAGTGCGTGGAGTTTGAACTGGATTCAGTTCAGTATGTGCACGATGAGAGTCGGAGTCAACCATTGAACTGAAGTGAGTTTAGTTTAGACTCGCTGAGACCCAGATCACAACCCATCGCCCCCGAGGAGACTCCATGAGCGCGAACCCCCGACCCCGCGTCCTCGTGATCGGCGGCGGCATGGCCGGCATGACGGCTGCCGCCCGGGCCGCCTCCGGCGGGGCTGAGGTCACGGTCGTCGACATCAGTCGCGAGCCCGGCGGCTCGGGCCGCTTCGCCGGCTACCTCTGGACGGCGCCGACCCGCGAGGTCATGGCGACCGAGAATCCTGACGGCGACCAGGCGCTGCGCGACGCGGTCGTCGACGGCTTCGCCGCGGCCGTCGCGTGGGTCCGCAGCACGGGCGTCGAGGTCGGTGAGGCGCAGCGCATCCTCCCGTTCGGCCGAGGGCACCAGATCGACACGAATCAGTACCTCGACGTGTGCCGCGACCTCGTCGTCCGCCGTGGCGGCACCGTGCTCGTCGAGACCGAGACCGAGGAGCTCCGCGTCCGCGACGGCGGCGTCGTGGGCGCTCGGGTACGCACCACCGAGGGCGAGACGCTCGAGCTCGAGGCGGACCACACGATCCTCGCGACGGGCGGGTTCCAGGGCGACCCCGAGCTCAGGAACGCCCTGATCCACCCGCTCGCCGGGTCCATGCCACTGCGCTCGAACCCGCACAGCACCGGTGCGGGCCTGCGCCTCGCGCGCTCCGTCGGCGCCGCGACCGGCGTCCCGGACGCGGGCTTCTACGGTCACCTCGTCCCGAGCGGCGTCCCCTTCGCGGACCCGTCGGACTTCGTCGGCCTGTCGCTCTACTACAGCGAGCACGCCCTGCTCTTCAACGTCGAGAACAAGCGCTTCGTCGACGAGACCCTCGGCGACCACCTCACGACCATGGCGCTGCTGGAGCAGCCCGAGGCCCGCGGCCTGTTGATCGCCGACGCCCGGGTGCACCGCGAGTGGATCGTCGGCTCGTACGTCGAGGGCGCCGTGGGCGTCGACAAGTTCGCGGTGGCCAGCAGGCGCGGCGGACGCGTCGGCCTGGCCGAGTCCCTGGACGAGCTGGACTACCTGCCCGAGGAGTGGGGCTACGACGGCGCAGCGATCCGCCACGCGATCGAGGCGCACAACGCCGCGACGGTGACGTCCGAGGGACCCACACCAGGACGTCGTCTCGACCCGGCTCCGCTGCTCGAGCCCCCGTACTACGTCGTCGAGGCCGTGCCGGCCATCACGTTCCCGTTCCACGGCATCCTGATCGACGCCGACGCCCGGGTTCTCGCCGAGGACGGTCGCCCCGTGCATGGGTTGCTCGCGGCGGGATCGGACACCGGCGGGCTGTGGAACCGCGCGTACGCCGGCGGCGTCGCCGCGGCCACGGTCCTGGGGCTCACGGCAGCCGCGACGGCTCTCGCCGCGTCCTAGGCGCGGGAGAGCGACGCGAGCAGGCGAGCCAGCGTCTCGGGCTGCGTGACCATGGGCATGTGGCCCGAGTCGAGGACGGCCTCGCCGCCGCCGACCCGCGGGGCGGACCCGTCCTGCAGGTCGGGGGTGTAACAGGCGTCCTGGGTCGTGCGCACGTAGGTGCGTGGCACGTCCGTCGCCAGCCCACCGAGATCGACGACCTCGGTCAGGAGTGCGCCCGAGTCGTCGACCACGAGCGAGACCGTCCAGTCGGCCTGCTCCTCGGTCATGTCGTTCGTGAGCATGAACCGCACGCCGTCCGGGTGCTGGTGGTAGACGCCGCCGGTGATCGAGTCCTCCACGGCCGAGCGCACGGTCGGGTCGATCTGGTCGATCACCGCGGTCCCGTCCTCGGGCACCACGGCGGCGAGGAAGACCACGTGCCGCAGCCGCGGACGCAGACGCTCCATGACGCGCGGCACGACGACCCCGGCGAAGGAGTGCGCCACCAGCACGACGTCGTCCGCACCCGTCGCCAGGACGTCCTG